>NZ_BCBQ01000032.1:0-64358 GCF_001320885.1 Pseudomonas sp. NBRC 111140 | reverse complement strand
TGCCTGCCCAGGCCCTGTACGGCGCCCAGACCCAACGCGCGGTCGACAACTTCCCGATCAGCGGCCAGCGCATGCCGGCCCAGTTCATTCGTGCTCTGCTGCTGGCCAAGGCAGCCGCGGCCAAGGCCAACATCGAGCTGGAACAACTGTCCGCCGCGCAGGGCCAAGCCATCGTCAAGGCTGTCGAGCAACTGTTGGCCGAAGACTTCATCCAGCATTTCCCGGTCGATGTGTTCCAGACCGGCTCCGGCACCAGCTCGAACATGAACGCCAACGAAGTGATCGCGACCTTGGCCAGCCGCGTACTGGGTGAGGCAGTCAATGCCAATGATCACGTCAACTGTGGCCAGAGCAGCAATGACATCATCCCGACCACTATCCACGTCAGTGCCGCGCTGGCCCTGCACGAACAGTTGCTGCCAGCCTTGGCGCACCTGGTACAGGTGATCGAGGCCAAGTCGGCGCAAGTGCATCAGTATGTGAAAACGGGCCGCACCCACCTGATGGACGCCATGCCGGTGCGCATGAGCCAGGTGCTGGATGGCTGGGCGGCACAGATCAACGGCGCCAAGGCACACCTCGAAGCCACCTTGCCGAGCCTGCAGGCGCTGGCCCAGGGCGGCACCGCCGTGGGTACCGGCATCAATGCCCACCCCCGGTTCGCTGGCGTGTTTGCCCGCCAACTCAGTGGCCTGACCCAAGTCGAGTTCACCCCAGGGCAAAACCTGTTTGCCCTGATCGGTTCGCAGGATACCGCCGTGGCCCTGTCTGGCCAGCTCAAGACTACCGCTGTGGCACTGATGAAAATTGCCAACGACCTGCGCTGGATGAACTCCGGCCCGCTGGCCGGCCTGGGCGAAATCGAGCTGCAAGGCCTGCAGCCTGGCTCTTCGATCATGCCGGGCAAGGTCAACCCGGTGATCCCGGAGGCCACTGCCATGGTCGCCGCCCAGGTGATCGGCAACGACGCCACCATCGCCATCGCGGGGCAGTCCGGTAACTTCGAGCTGAACGTGATGCTGCCGGTGATCGCCCGCAACCTGCTGGAAAGCATCGAGCTGATGGCCAACGTCAGCCGCTTGCTGGCCGACAAGGCCATCGCCACCTTCAAGGTCAACGAGGGCAAGCTCAAGGAAGCCCTGGCGCGCAACCCGATCCTGGTCACTGCGCTGAACCCGATCATCGGCTACCTCAAGGCCGCCGAAATCGCCAAGACCGCGTACAAGCAAGGTCGCCCGATCATCGATGTGGCGCTGGAGCACACCGATTTGTCGCGTGACCAGCTCGAAGCACTGCTGGACCCGGAAAAACTCACCGCCGGCGGAATCTGACCCTGCGTCACCGCCAAGGAGATTTGCCATGCAGCACTGGAAACGCACCACGGAAACCGCCAACCGCCTGTTCGATCAAGGCGAGCTGGTCGACGCCCGGGAACACTACCTGCAAGCCCTGGCGCTGGCCCAGGTGCTGTTCGAGCGCTGGCATGACGTCGACGAAGCGGTGGCCGCTTTCGTCATCGCCCACCATAACCTGGCCGACTTGCACCTGCGCCTGAACCAGCCGCAGGAAAGCGCCGACTACTTGTGCGCCGCTCACCAGCGGCTGCTGCAGGCCAGCCAGGAGACGCGCCTGCCGCAGGCGCTGCGTGATGCGGCCTTGCGCCACAGCGGGCGCACCTACACCGAACTGCTGAGTTTCATCGCCGAGTACGGCCAGTACCCGCGTACCGAGCGCCTGCTAAGTCGCCACAGCGCCGGGGCCAGCGAGCTCGCTGCCCAGCGGGACCTGGCACCCAGAACCCATGCCTACGGAATTCACTGACATGCCACATACCCTGTCTGCATTGCCATACGCCTATGACGCGCTGGAGCCGCACATCGACGCCCAGACCATGGAAATCCACCACACCAAGCATCATCAGACCTACGTGAATGGTCTCAATGCCGCTATCGAAGGCACCGAGTGGGCCGAATGGCCGGTTGAGAAGCTGGTTGGCGCCGTCAAGCAACTTCCGGAAAACCTGCGTGGCGCAGTGACCAACCACGGCGGCGGCCACGCCAACCACAGCCTGTTCTGGACCGTCATGTCGCCACAGGGTGGCGGTGAGCCTGTGGGCCAGCTGGCGCAAGCTGTCACCGCGCAACTGGGCGGCTTCGAGGCTTTCAAGGAGGCTTTCACCAAGGCTGCGCTGACGCGCTTCGGCAGCGGCTGGGCCTGGCTAAGCGTGACACCGCAGAAAACCCTGGTGGTAGAGAGCAGTGGCAACCAGGACAGCCCGTTGATGCACGGCAATACGCCAATCCTCGGCCTGGACGTGTGGGAGCACGCGTATTACCTCAAGTACCAAAACCGTCGTCCGGAATACATCGGCGCCTTCTACAACGTCATTGACTGGGCGCAAGTGGAGCGCCGTTACCTCGAAGCCCTGAAGTGAGTCGGACCGGTATGCGCTCTGAGGTGATGTCTGTCAGCAGTGTGCGCCTGTTCCGCCTGGCGCTTGGGACCTTGCTGTTGCTGGCTGGCACCGCGCTACTGGTAGCGCGTGGCCTCGCCTGGCTGGACCTGGAACCGCGCATGCTGCGCGCCCTGGAGGGCGGTGCGTTATGTGCACTGGGCACTGCACTGGGCGCAGTACCGGTACTGGTCATTCGCAACATGCCAGTGGCGCTGGCCGACACGCTGCTGGGTTTCGGCGCCGGTGTGATGCTGGCAGCCACCGCGTTTTCCCTGATCATTCCGGGGTTGGATGCCGCCCAGTCCATCGGGTTCAGCCCTTGGGGCGCGGGTGGCCTGATCAGCTTCGGCTTGTTGTTCGGTGCGCTGTGCCTGTTTCTGGTCGACCTCAAGGTGTCTGGCGCCTCGCCAGAAGCGCTGGTTGGCACCGACAATCAGCCGGTGATTGCTGCACGTATCTGGCTGTTTGTCATTGCCATCATTGCGCACAACATCCCTGAAGGCATGGCGATTGGAGTGTCGGCCGGTGGCGGCATGGCCGACGCCGACAGCCTGGCCATGGGCATTGCGTTGCAGGATGTGCCTGAGGGGCTGGTGATTGCGCTGGTGCTGGCCGGGGCGGGCATGCCGCGTTTCAAAGCCTTCCTGATAGGCGCTGCGTCAGGGCTGGTCGAACCGGTGGCCGCAGTGATCTGTGCCTGGCTGGTGAATGTTGCCGAACTCCTGCTGCCGCTGGGATTGGCCTGTGCGGCGGGGGCGATGCTGCTAGTGGTCACCCAGGAAATCATCCCGGAGTCGCGCAGCAATGGCCACCATCGGCTGGCTAGCCTGGGGTTGTGTATCGGCTTCTGTCTGATGATGGTGATGGATACCGCGATGTCCTGATTCATCATCAGGTTGGCGCGCACTCCAACAAGGAGTGTGCCGGCTTTATTCGCCTTCGTCGAAGAAGTTGTTGATCAGTTCGACCAGCGCGTCCATGGCATCGCTGTCTTGCTCACCCTCGGTATGCAGGTGCACCTGGGTGCCTTTGCCCGCTGCCAGCATCATCACCGCCATGATGCTCTTGCCATCCACCAGCTTGTCCGGCGCACGTCCAACCCGTACCTGGCAGGGGAAGCGGCCGGCCACGCCGACGAACTTGGCTGCCGCCCGGGCATGCAGGCCCAACTTGTTGATGATGGTGATTTCGCGGGCGGGCATCGTGGGGCGGATCCTTGGGCTAGAGGTCGCGGTGGCGGACCTGGACGTTTTTCAGGGTTTGCTGCAGGTGTTGGCCAAGGCGCTCGGTGATGTACACCGAACGGTGATGGCCGCCGGTGCAGCCGATGGCAATGGTGACATAAGCGCGGTTGCTGGCGGCGAAGCGGGGCAACCACTTGAGCAGATAGCCCGAAATGTCGTTGTACATGTCTTCGACATCCGGCTGGGCAGCCAGGTAGTCGATCACTGGCTGGTCGAGGCCCGAGTGCTCTCGCAGCTCGGGCTTCCAGTAGGGGTTGGGCAGGCAGCGCACATCGAACACTAGGTCGGCGTCGACCGGCATGCCGCGCTTGAAGCCGAACGACTCGACCAGGAACGCAGTGCCAGGCTCGGGTTGGTTGAGCAGGCGCAGCTTGATCGAGTCACGCAGCTGATACAGGTTCAGGTTGGTGGTGTCGATTTTCAGGTCGGCCAGGTCGGCGATCGGCCCCAGCAAATCGCTTTCCACGCGGATTGCTTCCGCGAGCGAGCGGTTGGCGTTGGTCAGCGGGTGGCGGCGGCGGGTTTCCGAGAAACGCTTGAGCAGCATATCTTCGTCGGCATCCAGAAACAGCACGTCGCACTGGATGTTCCGCGCGCGGGCTTCTTCGAGCAATTCGGGGAAGCGCGTCAGGTGGCTGGGCAGGTTGCGTGCGTCGATCGACACGGCAACCTTCGGTTGCAGCAGTTCGGTGTTGATCAGTGCGTCTTCCGCCAACTGCGGCAGCAGCCCGGCCGGCAGGTTGTCGATGCAGTAGAAACCGTTGTCTTCCAGGACATCGAGGGCAGTGCTCTTGCCGGAGCCGGACCGGCCGCTGACAATGATCAGGCGCATGTTCAGTGCTCGTTCTGTACGTCCAGGACAACCTGGAACAGGGCCTCACTGCTGGTGGCCGCACGCAGGCGATCACGGACCTCCTTGCGATCGAGCATGCTGGCGATCTGACGCAGCAGTTCCAGATGCGCATCGGTAGCGGCTTCGGGCACCAGGAGGACGAACATCAGGTCCACCGGCGCGCCATCGATGGCGTCGTAATCGATAGGTGCTTCAAGGTGCAGCAGGGCGCTGACAGGAGCGGAACATCCTTCAAGCCGGCAGTGCGGAATGGCGATGCCATTGCCGAAACCGGTAGAACCGAGTTTTTCCCGGGCGACCAGTTTTTCGAAGACGTCCTGCATCTCCAGTTCTGGCACTTGATCGGCGATGACGGTGGCGACCTTTTCCAGGGCGCGCTTCTTGCTGCCGCCCGGCACGTTCACAAGGGAACGGCCGGGGGTCAGGATGGTTTCAAGTCGGATCATGGATGAGGGGGATCAGCGGGCAGCTGCACCTTGCAGCAGGCTTTGCTGTTTTTCCTTGTGTTTTTTCAGTTGGCGGTCGAGCTTGTCGGCCAAGGCGTCGATCGCTGCATACATATCTTCGTGTTCGGCGTTGGCTACCACTTCGCCGCCGGGAATCTGCAGGGTCGCTTCGACCTTCTGCTGCAGCTTCTCGACTTTCATGATGACCTGCACGTTGGTGATCTTGTCGAAGTGACTTTCCACGCGAGCGAGCTTTTCAAGCACATAGTCGCGAAGTGGCTGGGTGACTTCTACATGCTGTCCACTGATATTGACTTGCATACAGCTTCTCCTTTGTTGCCCGTGCATAAAGAAGCAGGTCTTGCACCTGCCCCACAAACGCTGTGGCACATCTCAGGGGCTACATCAGTCGCTTGCGTTCGCTCGACGGTGCGATGCCGAGGGACTCGCGGTACTTGGCGACGGTGCGACGGGCTACCTGGATGCCTTGTGCCTCCAGTAAACCAGCGATCTTGCTGTCACTCAATGGCTTTTTCTGATTTTCCGCTGCAACCAGTTTTTTGATGATCGCGCGGATCGCCGTGGACGAGCATTCTCCGCCTTCGGAGGTGCTGACGTGGCTGGAGAAAAAGTATTTCAGTTCGTAGATGCCACGCGGTGTGTGCATGTACTTTTGCGTGGTAACCCGCGAAATGGTCGACTCGTGCATGCCCACCGCTTCGGCGATGTCGTGCAACACCAACGGCTTCATTGCTTCATCGCCGTGGTCGAGGAAGCCGCGCTGGTGCTCGACGATCTGCGTGGCAACCTTCATCAGTGTTTCATTGCGGCTTTGCAGGCTCTTGATGAACCAGCGCGCTTCTTGCAGCTGGTTGCGCATGAAGGTGTTGTCGGCGCTGGTGTCGGCACGGCGTACGAAGCCCGCGTACTGTGGGTTTACGCGCAGGCGTGGGATGGCTTCCTGGTTCAGCTCCACCAGCCAGCGCTCGCTGTCCTTGCGCACGATGACGTCAGGCACTACGTACTCGGGCTCGCTGGATTCGATCTGCGAACCGGGGCGCGGGTTGAGGCTTTGCACCAGCTCGATGACCTGGCGCAGCTCGTCTTCCTTGATTTTCATGCGCCGCATCAACTGGCTGTAGTCGCGGCTGCCGAGCAGGTCGATGAAATCGGTGACCAGGCGCTTGGCTTCGGTCATCCACGGGGTGCTGGCGGGCAGCTGGCGCAGTTGCAGCAGCAGGCATTCGCCCAGGTTACGTGCGCCCACGCCAGCTGGCTCGAACTGCTGGATGCGGTGCAGTACCGCTTCGACTTCGTCCAGCTCGATATCCAGCTCAGGGTCGAAACCTGCGCAGATTTCCTCGAGGGTGTCTTCCAGATACCCCTGGCCGTTGATGCTGTCGATCAGGGTTACGGCGATCAGGCGGTCGGTATCGGACATCGGCGCCAGGTTCAGCTGCCACAGCAGGTGGCTTTGCAGGCTCTCGCCGGCCGATGTGCGGGTGGTGAAGTCCCACTCGTCGTCATCGTTGCTCGGCAGGCTGCTGGCGCTGGTCTGGTAGATGTCTTCCCAGGCGGTATCGACCGGAAGCTCGTTGGGGATGCGCTCGCCCCACTCACCGTCTTCCAGGCTGTCGGCACTGACAGTGCTTTCCTGGAAGCTATTGTCCTGGGCTTCGGCGGCCGGCTTGTTTTCGGCGTTGTCCGCCATCGGGTCGCTGTTGTCGAAGTCGTCGCCGTCTTCCTGACGTTCGAGCATCGGGTTCGACTCCAGCGCTTCCTGGATTTCCTGTTGGAGGTCCAGGGTGGAAAGCTGGAGCAGACGGATGGCCTGTTGCAACTGCGGTGTCATCGTCAGTTGCTGGCCCATTTTTAGGACGAGCGATGGTTTCATGGCTGGGGCTTAATACCTTGTTCGCCGGCGCGCATGCGCCATCCACTACACGAGGGCGCCGAGGCGCCAGATCAAGCAAGTTTTATGCCTTAAATTGTAGCGTTTGCCTAGAGTACCGTAACAACTTTACCCGTAGTTTTGGGGCTATTTGCCGGTACTCCAGGCGCGCCTCGGGTCAGAGGCGGAACTCGTGGCCCAGGTAAACCTCTTTGACCAGATCGTTGGCAAGGATGGTTTCGGCGTCGCCTTCGGCAATCAACCGGCCATCGTTGACGATGTAGGCGGTTTCGCAGATATCCAGGGTCTCACGCACGTTGTGGTCGGTGATCAGTACACCGATACCTTTGGCCTTGAGGTGGTGGATGATCTGCTTGATGTCGCCGACCGAGATCGGGTCGACACCTGCGAACGGTTCGTCCAGCAGGATGAACTTGGGTGCGGTCGCCAGGGCGCGGGCAATTTCGACGCGGCGGCGTTCACCGCCGGACAGGCTCATGCCGAGGTTGTCGCGGATGTGGCTGATGTGGAACTCCTGCAGCAGGCTTTCCAGCTCCTTGCGGCGGCCTTCGCGGTCCAGGTCCTTGCGGGTTTCGAGGATGGCCATGATGTTGTCGGCCACCGACAGCTTGCGGAAGATCGAAGCTTCCTGCGGCAGGTAGCCGATACCGGCGCGCGCACGGCCATGCATGGGCTGATGGCTGACATCGAGGTTGTCGATCAGTACCCGGCCCTGTTCGGCCTGGACCAGCCCGACGATCATGTAGAAGCAGGTGGTCTTGCCGGCGCCGTTAGGGCCGAGCAGGCCGACGATCTGGCCGCTGTCGATCGACAGGCTGACATCACGTACCACCTGCCGGCCCTTGTAGCTCTTGGCCAGGTGCTGGGCTTTGAGGGTTGCCATTTACTCGGCCTTCTTCTTGGGCTGGATCACCATGTCGATACGCTGACGCGGTGTAGTCACGTTGCCACCGCGACCGGCGGTCGCCACCTGGGTCTGGGTGTTGTAGACGATCTTCTCGCCTTCGGTGGTGTTGCCTTCGTTCTCGACCTTGGCGCGGTCGGTGAGGATCACCAGGTCCTTCTGCGACTGGTACTGGATGGTCACGCCCCAGCCCTTCATCTTGTCCGGCTTGGCGGCGCTCTGCTGCTGCTCGAAGTAGGCCAGGTTGCCCACCGAGGTCACCACGTCGATATCGCCGGAGGCGGAACGGGTGATGGTCACGGTGTTGCCTTTGATCATCATCGAACCCTGGGTGATGATCACGTCGCCGGTGTAGGTGGCCACGCCTTGCTTGTCATCCAGGTGGGCGTTATCGGCCTGGATGCGGATAGGCTGGTCACGGTCATTCGGCAGGGCGAGGGCGCTCGCGCTTCCCAGTGCTGCGCTCAGGCTGAGCAAAAGGGGGAGGGTTTTAACGAGCCTCATACTGTCCTCTTACGTTAGAGAGCAAGTCCATCTTGCCTTCTTTCAAATACGCTTTCATTCCTTTGCCCGTAGTTGTGCCACCGGCGCCGTCGATTCTAACGGCTTGCTCGGTCTGCGCATATTGCTTCTGCGGGAACACGGTCATGCGTGAGCTGGTAATGATGGTTTCACGCTGCTTTTCGTCGGTGCGGGCAACCCGTACCTTGTCGATCAGCTCGACCTCGGTACCGTCCGGGTTGACCTCGGCGCGGGTGCTTTGCACGTGCCACGGGTATTCGGTGCCGCGGTACATGTGCAGGTCCGGCGTGGTCAGCAGGGTAATTTCGCTGGCCTTGAGGTGCTCGACCTTGTCGGCGGTCATTTCGTACTGCAGCTTGCCGTCGGGCAGGAACTGCACGCTGTGGGCGTTGATCGCGTAATAGTCGATGGCGCTTTCGTCGACTTGGGCCACCGGCTTGTCGAGGAAGCTTTCCGGGCTGACATTCCAGTAGCCAATGGCTACCAGCAGGGCGGCGATCGCCCCGAGCAGCACAATGTTTCGGGCTTTCTTGCTGAACATGGGCAGCCTTACAGGTAGTTGGCGTTGGCAGCGTCCAGGGTGCCCTGGGCCTGCATGATCAGTTCGCAGAATTCACGGGCCGCGCCTTCGCCACCGCGTGCCTGGGTCACGCCATGAGCGTGCTGGCGTACGAACGGTGCGGCGTTGGCTACAGCCATGCCCAGTGCCACCCGGCGAATCACCGGCAGGTCGGGCAGGTCATCCCCCAGGTAGGCCACTTGATCATAGCTTAGGCCCAGTTCGGCGAGCAGGCCGTCAAGCACCACCAATTTATCCTCGCGCCCCTGATACAGGTGCGGGATACCGAGGTTCTTGGCGCGACGCTCGACCACCGGGGTCTTGCGCCCGCTGATGATGGCGGTGGTCACCCCCGAGGCCATGAGCATCTTGATGCCCTGGCCATCGAGCGTGTTGAAGGTCTTGAATTCGCTGCCGTCCTCGAGGAAGTACAGGCGCCCGTCGGTGAGCACGCCGTCCACGTCGAATACCGCGAGCTTGATGCTCTTGCCGCGTTGCATGAGGTCCTGGTTCATTCCATCGCTCCTTTACATTACGCCGGCGCGCAGCAGGTCGTGCATGTTCAGGGCGCCGGTCGGGCGGTCCTCGCGGTCCACCACCACCAGGGCGCCGATCTTGTGGTCTTCCATGATCTTCAGGGCTTCGGCGGCGAGCATTTCGGCCCGCGCGGTTTTGCCATGAACGGTCATGACCTGGTCGATCAGGGTGGTGTGCACATCGATGTTGCGGTCCAGGCTGCGGCGCAGGTCGCCGTCGGTGAAGATCCCGGCCAGCTTGCCATCGGGCTCGACGATCACGGTCATGCCCAAACCTTTGCGGGACATTTCAAGCAGCGCATCCTTGAGCAGGGTGCCGCGAGGTACCTGAGGCAGCTCATCGCCGCTGTGCATGACGTTCTCGACCTTCAGCAGCAGGCGGCGGCCCAGCGCACCGCCTGGGTGCGAGAAGGCGAAGTCCTCGGCGGTGAAGCCGCGGGCCTCGAGCAGGGCGATGGCCAGCGCGTCACCCAGTACTAGCGATGCCGTGGTGGAGGAGGTGGGCGCCAGGTTGAGCGGGCAGGCTTCTTGCTCGACACGGGCGTCGAGGTTGACCTCGGCGGCCTGGGCCAGCGGCGAGTCCGGGTTGCCGGTCAGGCTGATAAGTTTGATGCCCAGGCGTTTGATCAGCGGCAGCAGGGTGACGATTTCGGCAGTGCTGCCGGAATTCGACAGGGCAAGGATGACATCATCGCGGGTGATCATGCCCATGTCGCCATGGCTGGCTTCGGCCGGATGTACGAAAAACGCCGGGGTGCCGGTGCTGGCGAGGGTTGCGGCGATCTTGTTGCCGATGTGCCCGGACTTGCCCATGCCGACCACGACAACCCGGCCCTTGCTGGCCAGGATGAGTTCGCAGGCCTTGACGAAATTGTCGTCGATGCGCGCCAGCAGGGCCTCTACGGCCTCGAGTTCCAGGCGCAGGGTGCGTTGGGCGGATTGGATCAGCTCGCTGGATTGGCTCATGTCGAAAAAGCAGTGCCTGATGAAAAGGCCGCGATTATACGCGCAATGAAGAAAACCCTCACCCCTTCGATTGCTGTAGCGAATGTCATCAAAGCCTGTCTCGGGGCTGAACGACTGCTTGCCTGGCCTTGGGGCGGCGCTGTCAGCGGTGCTATAGTTCGCCGCTATTCGGCCTGCCAGGGGTGCGTGTGCCTTCCTGATGGAGGCCGGCGTCCATTAGGACGAGGCTGCACTAGCAAGGAGTCTAGATGAGTGTGGATAGCGCCTACGCGGTCGAGTTGAAGGGGGTTACCTTCAAACGCGGTTCGCGCAGCATTTTCAGCAACGTCGACATCCGCATCCCGCGCGGCAAGGTCACCGGCATCATGGGACCATCGGGTTGCGGCAAGACCACGTTGCTCCGCCTGATGGGCGCGCAGCTGCGCCCTTCCAGCGGTGAGGTATGGGTGGCCGGCCAGAACCTGCCGACGCTGTCGCGCAGCGACCTGTTCGACGCCCGCAAGCAGATGGGTGTGCTGTTCCAGAGCGGCGCGCTGTTCACCGACCTCGACGTGTTCGAGAACGTCGCGTTCCCGCTGCGCGTGCATACCCAGCTGTCGGATGAAATGATCCGTGACATCGTGTTGATGAAGCTGCAGGCCGTGGGCCTGCGCGGCGCCATCGACCTGATGCCCGACGAGCTGTCCGGTGGCATGAAGCGCCGAGTGGCGCTGGCTCGAGCGATTGCCTTGGACCCGCAGATCCTCATGTACGACGAACCGTTCGTCGGCCAGGACCCGATCGCCATGGGGGTACTTGTGCGCCTGATCCGCCTGCTCAACGACGCCCTGGGCATCACCAGCATCGTGGTTTCCCATGACCTGGCAGAAACCGCCAGCATTGCCGATTACATCTACGTGGTAGGTGATGGTCAGGTGCTGGGCCAGGGCACGCCTGATGAGCTGATGGGCTCGGACAACCCACGGATTCGCCAATTCATGAAAGGCGACCCGGACGGCCCGGTACCCTTCCACTTTCCCGCGCCTGACTACCGCGCCGACCTGCTGGGGGCGCGTTGATGCGCAGAAAATCCTTACTCGAACGTGTCCGTCTGCTGGGCCGTTCGGCAATCGACGTGCTGGCCGTGCTCGGGCGTTCGTGCCTGTTCCTGTTCCATGCGCTGGTCGGTCGCGGCGGCATTGGCGGCGGCTTCCAACTGCTGACCAAGCAGCTGTACTCGGTGGGTGTGCTGTCGCTGGCGATCGTTGTCGTGTCCGGGGTATTCATCGGCATGGTGCTGGCGCTGCAGGGTTACAGCATCCTGACCAAATACGGCTCGGAACAGGCGGTAGGGCAAATGGTTGCCCTGACCCTGCTGCGTGAGCTTGGCCCGGTGGTGACGGCGCTGCTGTTCGCGGGCCGTGCCGGTTCCGCGTTGACCGCCGAAATCGGCAACATGAAGTCCACCGAGCAGTTGTCGAGCCTGGAAATGATTGGCGTCGACCCGCTCAAGTACATCGTTGCGCCACGTTTGTGGGCCGGTTTCATCTCGCTGCCGCTGCTGGCGCTGATCTTCAGCGTGGTCGGTATCTGGGGTGGCTCGTGGGTGGCGGTGGACTGGCTGGGCGTCTACGAGGGCTCGTTCTGGGCCAACATGCAGAACAGTGTTTCATTCACTGACGACGTGCTCAACGGGCTGGTCAAGAGCCTGGTGTTCGCTTTCGTCACAACCTGGATCGCCGTTTTCCAGGGGTACGACTGTGAGCCCACCTCAGAAGGGATCAGCCGTGCCACCACCAAGACCGTGGTCTATGCCTCGTTGGCAGTGCTGGGTCTGGACTTTATTCTGACCGCCTTGATGTTTGGAGATTTCTGATGCAAAACCGCACCCTGGAAATCGGTGTCGGCCTGTTCCTCCTGGCCGGGATCCTGGCGCTGCTGCTGCTGGCCCTGCGAGTCAGCGGGCTGTCGGCCAGCCCGAGCAGCGATACCTATAAAGTTTATGCCTACTTCGACAATATCGCCGGTTTGACGGTCAGAGCTAAAGTGACAATGGCCGGTGTGACCATCGGCAAGGTCACCGCCATCGATCTGGACCGTGATTCCTACACCGGTCGGGTGACGCTGCAACTGGACAAGTCGGTGGACAACCTGCCGACCGACTCCACTGCCTCGATCCTGACCGCAGGTCTGCTTGGCGAGAAGTACATCGGCATCAGCGTGGGCGGTGAAGACCAGGTGCTCAAGGAGGGCGCGACCATCCATGACACCCAGTCGGCACTGGTGCTGGAAGATCTGATTGGCAAGTTCCTGCTCAACTCTGTTGGCAAGGAACCGAAAGAAGCGCAACCGGCTAATTAAGGAGTTTCCATGATTTCGATCCTGCGACGTGGCTTGCTGGTCCTGCTGGCGGCCTTCCCCTTGCTGACCATGGCTGCGCAGACACCGCACGATGTGGTCCAGGGCACCACCAATGAACTGCTCGGCGACCTCAAGGCCAACAAGGAGCAGTACAAGTCCAACCCCAACGCCTTCTATGAATCGCTGAACCGCATTCTTGGACCGGTGGTGGACGCAGACGGTATTTCCCGCAGCATCATGACCGTCAAGTACTCGCGCAAGGCTACCCCGGAGCAGATGCAGCGCTTCCAGGAAAACTTCAAGCGCAGCCTGATGCAGTTCTATGGCAATGCCCTGCTCGAATACAACAACCAGGGTATCGTTGTCGATCCGGCCAAGGCCGATGACGGCAAGCGCGCCAGTGTCGGCATGAAGGTGACCGGCAACAACGGTGCCGTGTACCCGGTGCAGTACACCCTGGAAAACATCGGCGGTGAGTGGAAGGTGCGTAACGTGATCGTCAATGGCATCAATATTGGCAAACTGTTCCGCGATCAGTTCGCCGATGCCATGCAGCGCAACGGCAACGACCTGGACAAGACCATCGATGGCTGGGCCGGCGAAGTGGCCAAGGCCAAGCAGGCGGCCGACAACTCGCCAGAGAAGACCGTCCAATGAGTGAGGCCGGTGTGAGCATGGCCGAGCCGGGCGTACTGCGCCTGGCGGGTGTGCTGGACTACCGCAGCGGCCCGGCCTTGCGCAAGCAGGGCAAGGCGCTGATCGACGGTTCTCGCGAGCCACGTCTGGTGCTTGATTGCTCGGCTGTCGAGAAGTCGTCGAGTGTCGGCTTGTCGCTATTGCTTGCGTACATTCGCGACGCGCAGGCCACCGGCAAGGCGTGCGAGGTACGTGGCATGCCCGACGACATGCGGGAAATTGCCGGGGTCTATGACCTTGATGAAGTGCTGGCAACCTGATGGCCCGGCGCGGATGATGGCCCCTCGGTCAGCGAAGCCTTCGTTGGGCTTCGCAGGCGAGGGGCTTTTTTGTATGATGGCCGACCCGTGCGCATCGGGCGCCGATTGAGGTTGAGCATGCAGGCCGTAGAAGTTAAAAGCTTCCTTGAAGAGAAATTGCCGGGTTCCCGGGTCGAAGTTGAAGGCGAAGGCTGCAACTTCCAGTTGAACGTGATCAGCGACGAGTTGGCTGGCCTGAGCCCGGTCAAACGCCAGCAGGCGATCTATGCTCACCTGAATCCGTGGATCGCCAATGGCAGCATCCATGCGGTAACCATGAAATTTTTCAGCAGCGCAGCCTGGGCTGAGCGCACCTGAGCCAACTTGGCGGCGAGATTCCAATGGACAAACTGATTATTACTGGCGGCGCTCGTCTTGACGGCGAGATCCGCATTTCGGGCGCGAAAAACGCAGCCCTGCCGATTCTGGCGGCGACCCTGCTGGCCGATGGCCCGGTCACCGTGGGCAACCTGCCACACCTGCACGACATCACCACCATGATCGAGCTGTTCGGGCGCATGGGCATCGAGCCTGTTATCGACGAAAAGCTGTCGGTGGAGATCGACCCACGTACCATCAAGACCCTGGTTGCGCCTTACGAACTGGTCAAGACCATGCGCGCCTCGATCCTGGTGCTGGGCCCGATGGTTGCCCGATTCGGCGAAGCCGAAGTGGCCTTGCCTGGCGGCTGCGCCATTGGTTCGCGCCCGGTCGACCTGCACATCCGCGGCCTTGAGGCCATGGGTGCGAAGATCGAAGTAGAAGGCGGCTACATCAAGGCCAAGGCACCTGAAGGTGGCCTGCGTGGCGCGCACTTCTTCTTCGACACCGTGAGCGTGACCGGTACCGAGAACATCATGATGGCCGCAGCCCTGGCCAAGGGCCGCAGCGTGCTGCAGAACGCCGCGCGCGAGCCTGAAGTGGTTGACCTGGCCAACTTCATCAACGCCATGGGCGGCAACGTCCAGGGCGCTGGCACCGATACCATCACCATCGATGGCGTCGAGCGCCTGCACTCGGCCAACTACCGTGTGATGCCGGACCGTATCGAAACCGGTACCTACTTGGTCGCCGCCGCCGTGACCGGTGGCCGCGTCAAGGTCAAGGACACCGACCCGACCATCCTTGAAGCCGTACTGGAAAAACTCAAGGAAGCCGGCGCTGACATCAACACTGGTGAAGACTGGATCGAGCTGGACATGCATGGCAAGCGGCCCAAAGCCGTCAACCTGCGTACGGCCCCGTACCCGGCGTTCCCGACCGACATGCAGGCGCAGTTCATCTCGCTGAACGCCATTGCCGAAGGCACTGGCGCGGTGATCGAGACCATCTTCGAAAACCGCTTCATGCACGTTTACGAAATGCACCGCATGGGCGCGCAGATCCAGGTCGAAGGCAACACTGCCATCGTCACCGGCGTCAAGGCGCTGAAAGGCGCGCCGGTCATGGCCACCGACCTGCGAGCTTCCGCCAGCCTGGTATTGTCGGCGCTGGTTGCCGAAGGCGATACGTTGATCGATCGCATCTACCACATCGACCGTGGTTACGAGTGTATCGAAGAGAAACTGCAGATGCTCGGCGCAAAAATCCGCCGCGTACCGGGCTAAACAGCCCGCTGGTGCAAGGACGCACCTTTCGAATTGAATGCGGCCAGGTCGATGACCTGGCCGGCAGCAGCCGCTTAAGGACCGACGTTCCAATGTTGACCATCGCGCTTTCCAAAGGCCGTATTCTCGACGATACCCTGCCGTTGCTGGCCGAGGCCGGTATCGTGCCGACCGAGAACCCGGACAAGAGCCGCAAACTGATCATCCCCACCACGCAGGACGACGTGCGCCTGCTGATCGTGCGTGCCACCGATGTGCCGACCTATGTCGAGCATGGTGCTGCCGACCTGGGTGTGGCCGGCAAGGACGTGCTGATGGAGTACGGCGGCCAGGGCCTGTACGAGCCCCTGGACCTGCAGATTGCCCAGTGCAAGCTGATGACCGCTGGCGTGGTCGGCGCACCCGAGCCCAAGGGCCGCCTGCGTGTGGCCACCAAGTTCGTCAACGTAGCCAAGCGCTACTACGCCGAACAAGGCCGCCAGGTCGACATCATCAAGCTGTATGGCTCGATGGAGCTGGCACCGCTGATCAACCTTGCCGACAAGATCATCGACGTGGTCGACACCGGCAACACCCTGCGTGCCAACGGCCTGGAGCCCCAGGAACTGATCGCCACGATCAGCTCGCGCCTGGTGGTCAACAAAGCCTCCATGAAGATGCAGCACGCCCGCATCCAGAACTTGATCGACACGCTGCGCCAAGCGGTCGAATCGCGACACCGCGGCTGATTCCTGAGCGCGGCCTTCGCTGTCGCGCCCGTCTATCCGCGTCATAGCCATTTTTCTCAGGTGCCCGCGCGGATGGACTGGTAGCCTAGGGCGCCTGAGCATTCGCTAATAATCGAGGCCCTCGCCATGACCGTGTCCACTGCAATTGCCCGTCTCAACGCTGCTGATCCGGATTTCGCCCGACATCTGGATCATCTGCTGAGCTGGGAAAGTGTGTCTGATGACGCGGTCAACCAGCGCGTGCTCGACATCATCAAGGCCGTGCGTGAGCGTGGCGATGCCGCGCTGGTGGAATTCACCCAGCGTTTCGATGGTGTCGATGCGAAGTCGATTGAAGACCTGATCCTCAACCGCGAACGCCTGGAACTGGCGCTGACCCGCATTACCCCTATCCAGCGCGAAGCCCTGGAAAAGGCCGCCAACCGTGTGCGCATGTACCACGAACGGCAGAAGCAGGACTCCTGGCAGTACACCGAAGCCGACGGCACCGTGCTCGGCCAGAAAGTCACCCCACTGGACCGTGCTGGCCTGTACGTGCCAGGCGGCAAGGCGTCGTACCCGTCGTCGGTGCTGATGAACGCCATCCCGGCCAAGGTTGCCGGCGTGGCCGAAGTGGTGATGGTAGTGCCGACCCCGCGTGGTGAGGTCAACGAACTGGTGCTGGCCGCCGCGTGCATCGCCGGTGTCGACCGTGTGTTCACCGTCGGGGGGGCTCAGGCTGTCGCTGCGCTGGCCTACGGTACCGAAAGCGTGCCGCAGGTCGACAAGATCGTCGGCCCTGGCAACATCTACGTTGCCACCGCCAAGCGCCACGTGTTCGGCCAGGTAGGCATCGACATGATCGCCGGCCCGTCAGAAATCCTCGTGGTCTGCGACGGCCAGACCGACCCGGACTGGATCGCCATGGACCTGTTCTCCCAGGCCGAACACGACGAAGACGCCCAGGCCATTCTGGTTAGCCCGGATGCCGCCTTCCTCGACCGCGTTGCCGCCAGCATCGACAAGCTGATGCCGACCATGGAGCGTGCCGAGATCATCGAGAAGTCGATCAATGGCCGTGGCGCGCTGATCCAGGTGCGTGACATGCAGCAGGCCATGGATGTGGCCAACCGCATCGCCCCGGAGCACCTGGAGCTGTCGGTGGCCGACCCGCAGGCCTGGCTGCCGCACATTCGCCACGCTGGCGCGATCTTCATGGGCCGCCACACCAGCGAAGCGCTGGGCGACTACTGCGCCGGCCCCAACCACGTGCTGCCCACCTCCGGCACCGCGCGCTTCTCGTCGCCGCTGGGGGTGTATGACTTCCAGAAGCGTTCGTCGATCATCTTCTGCTCCGAGCAGGGTGCATCCGAATTGGGCCACACCGCCTCGGTCCTGGCCCGTGGCGAGTCGCTGACCGCCCACGCCCGTAGCGCCGAATACCGTATCCTGACCCAAGACAAGGGGAACTGAGCATGAGTCGATTCTGGAGCCCCTTCGTCAAGGACCTGGTGCCTTACGTGCCGGGCGAGCAACCCAAGCTGGCCCGCCTGGTCAAGCTGAACACCAACGAAAACCCCTATGGCCCGTCGCCCAAGGCGCTGGAGGCCATGCGTGGCGAGTTGAACGACAACCTGCGCTTGTACCCGGACCCGAACGGTGATCGCCTCAAACAAGCGGTGGCCGAGTACTACGGCGTGACACCGGCGCAAGTGTTTGTCGGCAACGGCTCGGACGAGGTGCTGGCGCACATCTTCCACGGTCTGTTCCAGCACGATGCACCGCTGCTGTTCCCCGATATCAGCTACAGCTTCTACCCGGTGTACTGTGGCCTGTACGGTATCGCCTTCGAACAGGTGGCGCTGGACGAGCAGTTCCAGATCCGCATCGAGGATTACAACAAGCCCAATGCAGGCATCATCTTCCCCAACCCCAACGCGCCGACCGGCTGCTTGATGCCGCTGCAAGCGGTGGAGCAATTGCTGCTGGCCAACCGTGATTCGGTGGTGGTGGTGGATGAGGCCTACATTGATTTCGGTGGTGAAACGGCCATCAGCCTGGTGGACCGCTACGATAATCTGTTGGTGACCCAGACGCTGTCGAAGTCGCGTTCGCTGGCAGGCTTGCGCGTTGGCCTGGCGGTTGGGCACCCCGACCTGATCGAGGCGCTGGAGCGAATCAAGAACAGCTTCAACTCCTACCCGTTGGACCGTGCGGCCATCGTCGGCGCGGCGGTGGCGTTCGAGGATCGCGAGTACTTCGAGCAAACCTGCCGCAAGGTGATCGAAAGCCGCGAAGTGCTGGTTGGCGAGCTGCAGGCCAAGGGCTTCGAGGTGTTGCCATCAGCGGCCAACTTCATCTTCGCCCGCCACCCGCAGCAGGATGCCGGCGAGCTGGCGGCACGGCTGCGCGAGCAGGGCGTGATCGTGCGCCACTTCAAACAGCCACGCATCGCCCAGTTCCTGCGTATCACCATCGGTACACCGGAGATGAACCAGGCGCTGCTGGACGCGTTGAGCTGACTGTATCCGCAGCCTTCGCGGGGCGGCCTGGGGTGACGAACGCCTTGGCCGCCGGCCGGTTGCGCACCGCCGCCGGTGTACCATCGAGCACCAGCACATAATCGTTCTGCTTTCCCATGCCCTCCGGATCAGTCCATTGCCCGTCGCTGGCTGCTACCTGGGCAACCACTTGCCCGTTCTTGATGATCGTCAGGTAGCCATCGGCGTTGCTGTTCCAGCGCAGCCGCCCTGTCTTCTCATCGGCCCGCACCTTGCGTACGCCGGTGTTGCCCAGTAAAGGTGTGCCGTCCAGTAGCCACTCCGGCTGCAGCTTGAGGCCCATGTGGCGCAACACCGTGGGCGCTACCGAGGTTTGCGCAGGTAGCCCATACAGGTTGTTGGGGCCAGGCATTTCTGCGGGAATGCTCAGTTCGGTCAGTTCCTGATTCAGCGGCTTGCTGCTGGCGATGAAGATGCTCTTCTCCTGCTCTGAAACGCTGCCGTGGCCTTTTCCCCAATAATCCCGGCCGTGGTCGGTGCTGACGATAACCAGCCAGTCTTCCTGCGGGAACATGCGGCGCCGCTGGTCCACCTTGTCCAGTAAATGCCCGATCTCGATGTCCACCTTGCGCAATGCCTGCAGGTAGCGCTGGCCGTAACCCTCGTTGTGGCCGACTTGGTCAGGTTCGTCCAGTTGAATGAAGGTGAAGTCGGCAGGTGTATTGCCGAGGATCTGCAACGTACGTTCGGTCACCTGTGCATCCGTCAAACCACTTTCGCGCACGTCGGCGCCGTGCGCGTCTTCCAGCAGAAATGCCGTGTTGATGGGGGGGCAGTTGACGATGCTGGCAAGGTAAGCGTTGGGGAAAGCCTGGCGTAACCGCTTGAACAGGCTGGGAAAGGCCGGGTTTACCCGCTGTGAGTCGGCGTTTGAGTCAACGCCATGTTTGTTGCTCCACACGCCGGTCAGCAAGGTGACCCAGCCGGGACCGCTCAAGGTCGGTTGTTCGCTGGCCGTGCCATTGATGCCACCGGCGTAGGCCTTGCCGTAGTAAAGCCGTTGCGCCAAGTTGGTGGCGTCGCCCAGTTGCAGGTACTGCTGCAATTGCACGCCGCCAAGGCCAATGAACAAGGCTTTGGGCTGGCTTGGATGCCGGGCCGGCTCGCAGCCCGGCAGCAGGGCCAGGAGCAGCAGTAACAACAGGTTCACGCGTCGCATCAACGTATACCTTGAGAGTACGTTGTGAGCGTTGCAACAAAGGCCTATGCCCACAACTGGCAGAAATGACAGGTGGTTTACGGCGTTGCCCGCTATCCAGTAAGCTGCGCAAATTCATCGGATGATTGGTTGAGTGGCATGAGTACAGAATTGACCAAGCGTTCCTTGGTGGAACTGGCGGTTGAACGTATGCGCGAACGCATCGTTTTGGGCGACTGGCAGGTCGGCCAGCGCCTGCCGACCGAACCGGAACTGGCCCTGCAGCTGGGCATCAGCCGTAACACCGTCCGTGAGGCCATGCGCGTGCTGGCTTTCAGTGGCCTGGTAGAAATCCGCCAGGGTGATGGCAGCTACCTGCGCACGGCCCAGGACCCGCTGCAGGCGGTGCAGGCAATGTCGCGCTGCACCCCCGAGCAGGCCCGTGAAACCCGCCATATCCTCGAAACCGAGGCTATCGGCCTGGCGGCCTTGCGACGTACCGACGCCGACCTGCAGGCGCTACGTGATGCCCTGGCAGGCAGTGCCGGGCACTTTCACGGGGATGTCGATGCCTATGTGACGTGTGATCTGGTGTTTCACCAACGGCTGGTCGATGCCGCCCACAACCCGGCGTTAAGCGAGCTGTATCGTTACTTTTCCGGGGTGGTGGCTGCCGCGCTGCAGCGCAACATGGCGACCGTGCCACGCTGCCAGGCCACGTTCGACCTGCATGGGCAGATCCTCGACGCCATCGAGCAACGCGACGCGGAGCGGGCCAAGCGCCTGAGCCGTACCCTCATCGAATCCTGACTCCGAGAAGGCCATGGCTGAATCAATCACACGCAATACCCCGCCAAAGGAGCGCGAGCTCGATGAGCTGCTGATCGACGCTGAAGCTGACGACGAGCAGGTGCAGCAGCAGCCCGTGCTGCTGAGGCGGCCCTGGTTTTTGTTGCTGGGCCTGGTGCTGGTGGCGTTGAACTTGCGCCCGGCGCTGTCGAGCATGGCGCCGGTGCTGGGCCAGGTCTCCGAGGGCCTGGGGCTCAATGCCTCGCAGGCAGGCTTGCTGACCACCTTGCCGGTGCTGTGCCTGGGCCTGTTCGCGCCGCTGGCGCCTGCGCTGGCACGGCGCTTTGGCAGCGAGCGGGTGATCGTCGGCATTCTGGTTACCCTGGCGCTGGGTATCGGGGTGCGAAGCACATTTGGCGTCACCGGGGTGTTTCTCGGTAGCCTGATGGCGGGTGCCAGCATCGGCATTATCGGCGTGTTGCTGCCGGGTATCGTCAAGCGCGATTTCCCGCAGCACGCTGGCACGCTGACCGGTTTGTACACCATGGCTTTGTGCCTGGGCGCGGCCATGGCGGCGGGGGCCACCGTACCCTTGGCCCAGCATTTCGACGGTAGTTGGGCGCTGGGGCTGGGCTTCTGGGGGCTGCCGGCCTTGCTGGCCATGCTGGTGTGGCTGCCTCAGGCCCGGCACGGGCATGGCCTGCACAAGGTTGCCTATCGCGTGCGTGGCCTGTGGCGCGACCCGCTGGCCTGGCAGGTGACCCTGTACATGGGGCTGCAGTCGTCGTTGGCCTACATCGTCTTTGGCTGGTTGCCGTCGATCCTGATCGGCCGCGGCCTAAGCCCGACCGAGGCGGGGCTGGTGCTGTCGGGCTCGGTGATCGTGCAGTTGATCAGCTCGCTCACAGCACCTTGGTTGGCCACCCGTGGCAAGGACCAACGGCTGGCTATCGTGGTGGTCATGTTGATCACCCTGGCGGGGTTGTTCGGTTGCCTGTATGCACCGATCTCCGGGCTGTGGGGCTGGGCCGTGGTGCTTGGTCTGGGGCAGGGCGGTACTTTTGCCCTGGCGCTGACCTTGATCGTGCTGCGCTCGAAGGACGCGCACGTTGCGGCAAACCTGTCGAGCATGGCCCAGGGGGTCGGTTACACCCTGGCGTCAATGGGGCCATTTGCGGTGGGGTTGGTGCATGACATGACCGGGGGCTGGGCGGCAGTGGGGTGGATTTTCGCGGTGCTGGGTACTGGCGCCATCGTGTTCGGGCTGGGTGCCGGGCGGGCGTTGCATGTACAGGTGATAAGCGAGAAGGTCTGAGTGCCGGCACTGGTATAAGCCTTCGGGGCGGATTATCGTGCTGCTTTCGACCCGAGGACGGACCAGCCCCCATGAGCGACGCCAACCGCGACCTGATCACCCGCTTCTACCAGGCCTTCCAGCGCCTGGATGCCGAGGCCATGCTGGCCTGCTACAGCGACGATATCGTTTTCAGCGACCCGGTGTTCGGGACCCTGCGCGGCAAGGACGCGGGCGATATGTGGCGGATGCTCACCAGCCGCGCCAAAAACTTCACCCTGACGTTCGACAGCGTCCGCGCTGATGAGCGCACGGGTGCTGCGCACTGGGTGGCAACCTACCTGTTCAGCCAGACCGGCCGCGTCGTGGTCAATGACATCCAGGCGCGCTTTGTCATTCGCGATGGGCTGATCTGCCAGCATGACGACACGTTCGACCTGTGGCGCTGGTCGCGGCAGGCGCTTGGGGTGCCCGGCATGTTGCTGGGTTGGTCGCCGCTGTTGCAGAACAAGGTCCGCCTGCAAGCATTCAAGGGTTTGCGCGCCTTCCAGCAGGCCCAAGGTGAGTGAAGTCGTCGAACCTGTGGTTGGTAAACCCTGGTTTGTCTACCTGGTACGGGCGGCCAATGGCTCGTTGTATTGCGGCATCAGCGATGATCCGCAACGGCGCTTCGTGGCACATCAGAAGGGGCAGGGCGCCCGCTACTTCAAGACCAGCCCGGCCCAGGCGCTGGTGTATGTGGAGCAGTGGCCGGATAAAGGCGAAGCGTTGCGCCAGGAACGGTTGGTGAAGCGGCTGCGCAAGTCGGCGAAGGAGGCACTGGTGGCCTCCTTCAAAGGCGTTGGGGGAATCAGTCCTTGCGGCGCTTCAGCTGATCGACCAACGTCGTCGGCAGCCCCTTGATGATCAGGGTGCCCGCAGCTTCGTCATATTCAACCTTGTCACCCAGCAAGTGCGCCTCGAAGCTGATCGACAGGCCTTCGGCGCGCCCGGTGAAGCGGCGGAACTGGTTCAGTGTGCGTTTGTCCGCGGGGATTTCCGGCGACAGGCCGTAGTCCTTGTTGCGGATATGGTCGTAGAACGCTTTGGGCCGGTCCTCGTCGATCAGGCTGGACAGTTCCTCCAGCGTCACCGGTTCGCCCAGCTTGGTCTGGGTGGTGGCGTACTCGACCAGGGTCTGGGTCTTTTCGCGGGCGGATTCTTCCGGCAGGTCTTCGCTTTCGACAAAGTCGCTGAAGGCCTTGAGCAGGGTACGGGTTTCGCCCGGGCCATCAACGCCTTCCTGGCAGCCGATGAAATCGCGGAAGTAATCCGAGACCTTCTTGCCGTTCTTGCCCTTGATGAACGAAATGTACTGCTTGGAGTTCTGGTTGTTCTTCCACTCCGACAGGTTGATGCGCGCCGCCAGGTGCAGCTGGCCAAGGTCGAGGTGACGTGACGGGGTGACGTCCAGCTCGGCGTTCACCGCCACGCCTTCGCTGTGGTGCAGCAGGGCGATTGCCAGGTACTCGGTCATGCCTTGCTGGTAGTGGGCAAACAGGATGTGCCCGCCGGTGGACAGGTTGGACTCTTCCATCAGCTTCTGCAGGTGCTCGACAGCGACGCGGCTGAAGGCGGTGAAGTCCTTTTCCTCATCCAGGTACTGTTTGAGCCAGCCGCTCAGCGGGTAGGCCCCCGATTCGCCGTGGAAAAACCCCCAGGCCTTGCCTTGCTTGGCGTTATAGCTGTCATTGAGGTCGGCCAGCAGGTTTTCGATGGCATCGGAGGCCGCCAGTTCAGAGTCGCGAGCATGCAGCACGGCGGGGCTGCCATCGGGCTTTTTGTCGATCAGGTGAACGATGCAATGACGAATTGGCATGGAATTCTCGGCGAGCTGCAAAAGTCGCCAAGTTTACCCTACACGCAAGGTGATGCAGTGGCCGTATGTTGGCAGATATGTCGGTTGTTCGTTTTTTGTTCAATTTTGTACGAATTAAGCTAAAACCCCCGAAAAACCTGCATTAAATCGAAGCGTGCAGCGGATATT
The DNA here is from genome assembly GCF_001320885.1 of Pseudomonas sp. NBRC 111140. NCBI lineage: Bacteria > Pseudomonadati > Pseudomonadota > Gammaproteobacteria > Pseudomonadales > Pseudomonadaceae > Pseudomonas > Pseudomonas sp. NBRC 111140. The sequence goes on along the minus strand of NZ_BCBQ01000032.1, from coordinate 40,504 downwards.
TATCCATTCCTGTGGTAGTTTTGCGCGGTCTTGCGCCCCTCGTGTGGCGCATTGCTGGCAGCGTGCTTTCGTCGTGTCGAACCAAACGCCGATTTACGTATCTACATACGCGATTGGCGCGGCCCTCCACTAAAAGGGGCTGGCCCGATAACGTCGTAGTTCGCTGCATAACCATCGAATTTGATAGGGAAGGAACACCACCATGGCATTGACCAAAGACCAACTGATTGCCGACATCGCCGAATCGATCGCCGCGCCAAAAGCCACCGCCAAGAACGCTCTGGAGCAACTGGGCCAGATCGTTGCCGACCAACTGGAAAACGGCGCTGAAATCACTCTGCCAGGCATTGGCAAGCTGAAAGTCTCCGAGCGTCCTGCCCGTACCGGCCGCAACCCTTCGACTGGCGCTGCCATCGAAATCGCTGCCAAGAAAGTCGTCAAGTTCGTTCCAGCCAAAGTGCTGACCGACGCCATCAACAAGTAATTGTTGAAGCGTTGACGAAACCGCGCCCGGCTTGCCCGGGCGCGGTTTTTTCATGCCTGTGATTTACGCTGTGCGTGCCAGGCCAGGCGCGCAGCGGCGTCATGGAAGCTCCAGGCGACCATGCGGCTCTGTTTCTGCCCTTGGCCCATCTCTACGATGCGCACGGCCTTGGCGCCCGCCTTTTTCAGCGCCGCCTCGATACCTGGCAGGTTGCTGGCCTTGGACACCAGGCTGGTGAACCACAGCACCCGCTCGGCATATTGCACGCTTTCGCCAACCAGTTGGCTGACAAAGCGGATTTCGCCGCCTTCGCACCACAGTTCATTGTTCTGGCCTCCGAAGTTGAGCACGGGCAGTTTGCGCTTGGGGTCCTGCTTGCCCAGGTTTTTCCACTTGCGCTGGCTGCCGCGGGTGGCTTCGTCGCGTGAGGCATGGAAGGGCGGGTTGCACAGGGTCAGGTCGAAGCGTTCGCCCTCTTGCAGCAGGCCGCTGAGGATGTGTGCACGGTTGGCCTGCTGGCGCAGAATGATGGCCTTGCCCAGGCCATTGGCCTGGACGATGGCCTTGGCCGAGGCCAGTGCCACCGGGTCGATGTCCGAGCCGAGGAAGCGCCAGCGGTAGTCACTGTGGCCCAACAGCGGGTAGATGCAATTGGCACCTACGCCAATGTCCAGCGCACGTACCTGGGCGCCCTTGGGGACCTCACCCGCATTGTCGTCGGCCAACAGGTCGGCGGCCACGTGGATGTAGTCGGCGCGACCTGGAATGGGCGGGCACAGGTAGTCGGCGGGGATGTCCCAGTGCTGGATGCCGTATTGGGCCTTGAGCAGGGCGCGGTTGAACACCCGCACGGCTTCGGGGTTGGCGAAGTCGATGCTGAGTTTGCCGTGGGGGTTGGTGATGGTGAAGCGGGCCAGGTCAGGGTGGGCCTTGATCAGGCTGGGGAAGTCGTAGCGGCCCTGGTGGCGGTTGCGCGGGTGCAGGGTGGGTTTTTCTGTCATGGTCGGATCCGGTGTTGCAGGCCGTGGGGCTGCTTTGCAGCCCTTTCGCGACACAAGGCCGCTCCTACAGGATAGCGGCGCCCTTCAAACCGGCGCCGTCCCTGTAGGAGCGGCCTTGTGTCGCGAAAGGGCCGCAACGCGGCCCCTGCGGTCTATCAGATTGTTACAGCGCTGCAATCCGCGCATGTTGCTCGGTGAAGTTGGCCAGGGCCTGCTCGGACTCGGCCAGCTTGGCGCGCTCCTTCTCGATCACCGCAGGCGGCGCCTTGTCGACGAAGGCGGCGTTGGACAGCTTGCCGCCCACGCGCTGGACTTCACCTTGCAGACGCTGGATTTCCTTGTTCAGGCGAGCCAACTCGGCGTCTTTGTCGATCAGGCCTGCCATCGGCACCAGCACCTGCAGATCGCCCACCAGTGCGGTGGCCGACAGCGGCGCTTCGTCGGCATCGCCGAGGACGGTGAACGACTCGACCTTGGCCAGCTTCTTCAGCAGCGCTTCGTTTTCCTGCAGGCGGCGCTGGTCGTCGGCGTTGGCGTTCTTCAGGAACAGCGGCAGCGGCTTGCCGGGGCCGATGTTCATCTCGGCGCGGATGTTGCGCAGGCCGACCATCAGCTCTTTCAGCCACTCGATGTCGCCTTCTGCAGCGGCGTCGATGCGCGCTTCATTGGCCACTGGCCACGGCTGCAGCATGATGGTCTTGCCATCGATGCCAGCCAGCGGCGCGATGCGCTGCCAGATTTCTTCGGTGATGAACGGCATGAACGGGTGCGCCAGGCGCAGCGCTACTTCCAGCACGCGCACCAGGGTGCGGCGGGTGCCACGGGCGCGCTCGACCGGGGCGTTTTCGTCCCACAGTACCGGCTTGGACAGCTCCAGGTACCAGTCGCAGTACTGGTTCCAGATGAACTCGTACAACGCCTGGCTGGCCAGGTCGAAGCGGAACTGCTCCAGCTGGCGGGTCACTTCGGCTTCGGTGCGCTGCAGTTGCGAGATGATCCAGCGGTCGGCCAGCGACAGTTCGTAGGCTTCGCCGTTCTGGCCGCAGTCTTCGCCCTTGTCCAGCACGTAGCGGGCAGCGTTCCAGATCTTGTTGCAGAAGTTGCGGTAGCCTTCGACGCGGCCCATGTCGAACTTGATGTCGCGGCCAGTGGAGGCCAGCGAGCAGAAGGTGAAGCGCAGGGCGTCGGTGCCGTAGCTGGCGATACCTTCAGGGAACTCGGCCTTGGTCTGCTTGGCGATTTTTTCGGCAAGCTTGGGCTGCATCATGCCGCTGGTGCGTTTTTCCAGCAGGGCATCGAGGGTGATGCCGTCGACGATGTCCAGCGGGTCCAGGACGTTGCCTTTGGACTTGGACATCTTCTGGCCCTGGCCGTCACGTACCAGGCCGTGCACGTACACGGTCTTGAACGGTACCTGCGGGGTGCCGTCTTCGTTCTTGATCAGGTGCATGGTCAGCATGATCATGCGCGCAACCCAGAAGAAGATGATGTCGAAGCCAGTCACCAATACGTCGGTGGAGTGGAACTTCTTGAGGAATTCGGTCTGTTCCGGCCAGCCCAGGGTGGAGAAGGTCCACAGGCCCGAGCTGAACCAGGTGTCGAGCACGTCGTCGTCCTGGCGCAGGACCACGTCGGCGCCCAGGTTATGCTTGGTGCGCACTTCAGCCTCGTCGCGGCCGACATAGACCTGGCCGGCCTCGTCGTACCACGCCGGAATGCGGTGGCCCCACCACAGCTGGCGGCTGATGCACCAGTCCTGGATATCGCGCATCCAGGAGAAGTACATGTTCTCGTACTGCTTGGGCACGAACTGGATGCGGCCATCTTCCACAGCGGCGATGGCGGGTTCTGCCAGCGGCTTGGTGGAAACGTACCACTGGTCGGTCAGCCACGGCTCGATGACAGTGCCGGAGCGGTCGCCTTTCGGCACTTTCAGCGCGTGGTCGTCGATGCTGACCAGCAGGCCCTGGGCGTCCAGGTCGGCGACGATCTGCTTGCGCGCGACAAAGCGGTCGAGGTTGGCGTACTGGGCTGGCAGTCGGGTGTCGACCTGCTCGTTGACGCTGCCGTCGAGGTTGAAGGCCTGGGCGCTGGCCAGCACGAAGGCGTTCTTGTCGAAGATGTTCAGCAGCGGCAGGTTGTGGCGCTTGCCGACTTCGTAGTCGTTGAAGTCGTGGGCCGGGGTGATCTTCACGCAACCGGTACCGAATTCTGGGTCGCAGTAGTCGTCGGCGATGATCGGGATGCGGCGACCGACCAGTGGCAGTTCAACGAACTTGCCGATCAGTGCCTGGTAACGTTCGTCGTTCGGGTTGACGGCCACGGCGGCGTCACCCAGCAGGGTTTCTGGACGCGTGGTGGCAACGACCAGGTAATCCTGGCCTTCGGCGGTCTTGGCGCCGTCGGCCAGCGGGTAGCGCAGGTTCCACAGGTGGCCTTTCTCGTCGTGGTTTTCCACTTCGAGGTCGGAGATGGCCGTGTGCAGCTTGGTGTCCCAGTTGACCAGGCGCTTGCCGCGGTAGATAAGGCCGTCTTCATGCAGGCGCACGAACGCTTCTTTAACGGCTTCGGAGAGGCCGTCGTCCATGGTGAAGCGCTCGCGGCTCCAGTCTACCGACGAACCCAGGCGACGGATCTGGCGGCTGATGTTGCCACCGGACTGATCCTTCCACTCCCAGACCTTTTCCAGGAACTTTTCGCGGCCCAGGTCATGACGGTTCTGGCCTTTGGCTTCGAGCTGGCGCTCGACCAGCATCTGCGTGGCGATACCGGCGTGGTCGGTGCCTGGCTGCCACAGGGTGTCGCGGCCTTGCATGCGACGGAAACGGATCAGGGCGTCCATGATCGCGTTGTTGAACCCGTGGCCCATGTGCAGGCTGCCGGTGACGTTCGGCGGCGGGATCATGATGGTGTAGGACTCGCCTGCACCTTGCGGGGCGAAATAGTTCTCGGACTCCCAGGTGTTGTACCAGGAAGTTTCAATAGCGTGCGGCTGGTAGGTCTTATCCATGCGCGGCGGGACCCTGTGCATTTATTCGGGAAAGCCGAAAAGTATAACGAAGGCACAGGGTTTAGGCGACAGGCCGGGGGCTGCTTTGCAGCCCTTTCGCGACACAAGGCTGCTGCCACAGATGAACGCCTTCCTCCTGTGGCAGCGGCCTTGTGTCGCGAAGGTCACTCCGAACGCTTGATCAACCGCTCGATCCGCGCATCCAGCCGGCGCTTGATCTCGTTCTCGATGTGCGGGGTAAAGTCGTTGATCACGTCCTGCATGATCAACTGCGCAGCCGCCCGCAGCTCGCTTTCCAGGTGCAGCAGGGTGTCCTGGCGGCGGGTCTGCGGGTCTTCCTCGGGTTCTACAGCTACCGGTTCGGCAACAGGGGCAGGTTTGCCGGCAGGCTCTTCCAGCAGCAACGGGATCTGCTCTACCGTCTCGGTCAGCAGCGGCGGTTGCAGGTCGGCGTCGCCAAGCAGCTGGCGGATCGACTCAAGGTCATCGAGCAGGTGGGCGGAGTCGGGCAAAGGGGAGGGCTTGTCCATCGTCGTCAAAGTCGCTGTAAGCGGTGGTCTTGCAGAGCATAGCCCTGTTCACGGTAGAAACGGAATCGCTCACGGGCTGATTGGCGGATACCAGGCTCTTCGACGACGATTTCGGCTACCCGCTCGAACTGGCCGACAAAACCCGGCACGCTGGCGCCCAGGTTGATCAGCAGGTCGTGGTGCTCGCCTGCGTTGTCAGCCAGGCCCAGGGCCACGTCAGCATCGGCATGCACTTCGGCCAGGTCGTGGGGCACGAACGCCTCGCCCTTGAAACGCCATAAGCGCTGGTCCAGCTCGCTGCGCTGTTCAGTATCCTGGCAGTGCAGATAAACACGGTGGCCGAGGCGCCAGGCTTTTTCGCACAGTTTGCAGGCGAAATCGAGCCGCGCCGACAGCGAGTCGGTGGGCAAGATGTAGAAGTCGACTTTGCTCATGGTTGGTCTCGCCGGCCGGTGGCGCAGGGCACCACCGGCTTCACGGCGTCAGGCGCCAGCGCGGTCCAGCAGGTACTGGGTCAGCAGGGGGACCGGGCGGCCAGTGGCGCCCTTGTCCTTGCCGCCGCTTACCCAGGCGGTGCCGGCGATGTCCATGTGCGCCCAGTTGTAGGCCTTGGCGAAGCGCGACAGGAAGCAGCCAGCGGTGATGGTACCGGCCTTCGGCCCGCCGATGTTGCCCATGTCGGCGAACGGGCTGTCCAACTGCTCCTGGTATTCGTCGAACAGCGGCAGCTGCCAGGCACGGTCGTCGGCGCGCTTGCCGGCATCGAGCAACTGGCCGACCAGGTCGTCATTGTTGCCCATCAGGCCGGAGGTGTGGCTGCCCAGGGCAACGATGCAGGCGCCGGTCAGGGTGGCGATGTCGATCACCGCCTGTGGCTTGAAGCGTTCGGCGTAGGTCAGGGTATCGCACAGCACCAGGCGGCCTTCGGCGTCGGTGTTGAGAATTTCCACGGTCTGGCCGCTCATGGTGGTGACGATGTCACCCGGGCGGGTGGCGCCGCCACTTGGCATGTTCTCGGCGCAGGCCAGCAGGCACACCAGGTTGATCGGCAGTTGCAGCTCGAGCACGGCATGCAGGGTGCCGAACACGCTGGCGGCGCCGCACATGTCGTATTTCATTTCGTCCATGCCGGCGCCTGGCTTGAGGCTGATGCCGCCGGTATCGAAGGTAATGCCTTTACCGACCAGCACGAACGGCTTGTCGGCCTTCTTGCCGCCCTGATAATTGAGCACGATCAGGCGTGGCGGCTGGTCGCTGCCCTGGCCCACGGCGTAGAAAGCGCCCATGCCCAGGTCCTTGATCTTTTTCTCGTCCAGCACTTCAACCTTGAGGCCTTTGTGCGCCTTGCCCAGGTCCTTGGCCTGTTCGGCCAGGAAGCTTGGGTGGCAAAGGTTGGGCGGCAGGTTACCGAGGTCGCGGGTGAAGGCCATGCCGGTGGCGATGGCGCTGGCGTGCTTGACCGCGCGCTCGACTTCGGCCTGGCCGGCCTTGTCGGCCAGCAGGGTGACCTTTTTCAGGGCGCGTGGCTCGGCCTTCTGGCTTTTGAAACGATCGAACACATACTCGCCGTCGAGCAGGGTTTCAGCCAGCAGGCGGTACTTGCCGTAGTGGGCGTCGCGGTTGCTGACAGCGATATCGTCCAGAGCCAGTACGGCATCAGCGCCGTTCAGGCCCTTGAGTACGCCAGCGACACTGGCAACCAGTTTGCGCCAGGCGCGATCACCCAGGGCTTCTTCCTTGCCACTGCCAACCAGCAGCACGCGCTCGGCCTTCAGGCCCGCGAGGTTCTGCAGCAGCAAGGTCTGCCCCGGCTTGCCGGCCAGGTCGCCGCGCTTGAGCACGGCGCTGATGGCGCCTTCGCTGGCCTGGTCGACTGCCTTGGCAACAGCGCCGAGCTTGCGATTTTCACCTACCGGAATGACCAGCGTGGCGGTTTTTACGGATGCAGCAGCTACGCTTTTTACAACCAGTTCCATGTCAGGGTCCCCGAATGATCGATACGTATGGCGCTGTGCGTTCCAGCGCTCTGGACGGGCCTGGCCGCGTCGTCGCGCACCAGCAGAAAAGCTGCCAGTTTGAGCCTGCGGCAAGCGTGCTGACAACCCCGTTGTGCACCTTCATGCGCGGCCAAGTGACAGGGGCGGCCAATCACAGGATAATGCGCGCACTTTACATGGAGGTTCGCCTTTGGCGAACCGGCATTGGTCTTGGATGTACTAAGTCATTGTTTGGCGCCATTGCATGGCAGTCCGCCCTGACAACCCAGGAGTGTCTGGTTTGATCGTCTTTCGTTATCTGTCCCGCGAGGTCCTGGTGACCTTGAGCGCCGTCAGCGCTGTGCTGCTGGTGATCATCATGAGCGGGCGCTTCATCAAGTACCTGGCCCAGGCTGCCCAAGGCGTGCTCGATCCGGGTGTGCTGTTCCTGATCATGGGCTTCCGCCTGCCGGGCTTCCTGCAGCTGATCCTGCCGCTGGGGCTGTTCCTCGGCATTCTTCTGGCTTACGGGCGCCTGTACCTGGAAAGCGAGATGACCGTACTGTCGGCCACGGGCATGAGCCAGCAGCGCTTGCTGGGCCTGACCATGGCGCCGGCCGCCCTGGTCGCCCTGCTGGTGGCCTGGCTGAGCCTGAGCCTGGCACCGCTGGGCGTAGCCCAGGTGCAGCAGATCATCAGCCAGCAGGATGCCCTGACCGAGTTCGACACCCTGGTGCCGGGCCGCTTCCAGACATTGCGTGATGGCTCGCGGGTAACCTACACCGAGCAACTGTCGGATGACCGCATCAACCTGGCTGGGGTGTTCATCTCCGAGAAGCGCTTCAACCAGGACAAGACCAAGGACCGTGCCCCGTCGGTGCTGGTCGCCGAGAAAGGCCACCAGGAGATCCAGGCCGACGGCAACCGCTACCTGGTCCTGGAGAACGGCTACCGCTACGACGGCAACCCGGGCCAGGCCGACTACCGTGCTATCAAGTACGACACTTACGGCGTGCTGCTGCCCAAACCGGAAGTCGCCGAGGAGGTAACCGAGCGCGAAGCTATCCCTACCTCCGAGCTGATTGGCAAGAAAGGCCTGCGTGAGCGCGCCGAACTGCAATGGCGGATATCGCTGCCGATCCTGGTGTTTGTCGTTACCTTGTTGGCGGTGCCGCTGTCACGGGTCAACCCGCGACAAGGCCGCTTCCTGAAGCTGTTGCCAGCAATTCTTCTGTACATGGCCTACCTGACAATGCTGATTTCCGTACGCGGCGCCCTCGAGAAGGGCAAACTGCCGATCGCCCTGGGCATGTGGTGGGTCCACGGCCTGTTCCTGCTGATCGGCCTTGGTCTGATGTACTGGGAGCCTCTGCGCCTCAAACGCGCCGCTCGCCGTGCGGAGGTGGCCCATGGCTAAGCTCGACCGCTACATCGGCCAGAGCGTGCTGATGGCCATTCTGGCTGTGCTGGGGATCATCCTCGGCCTGGCCTCGCTGTTCGCCTTCATCGATGAGATGAGCGACCTGAGTGACACCTACACGGTGATGGAAGCGGGCAACTTCGTCCTGCTTACCGCACCACGGCGGCTGTACGAAATGCTGCCGATGGCGGCATTGATCGGCTGCCTGATCGGCCTGGGTAGCCTGGCCAGCAGCAGCGAACTGACCATCATGCGTGCGGCGGGTGTTTCCATCGGCCGTATCGTCTGGGCGGTGATGAAGCCGATGCTGGTGCTGATGCTGGTTGGCCTGCTGATTGGCGAGTACGTGGCACCGGTGACCGAGAACAAGGCCCAGGCCGACCGTTCCCTGGCCCAGGGTGGCGGTGAAGCGCAAAGCTCCAAACGCGGCATGTGGCACCGCCAGGGCGAGGAATACGTGCACATCAACGCCGTGCAGCCCAACGGCCTGCTGCTGGGTGTAACCCGCTACCGCTTCGACAACGAGCGCAAGATCGTCACCTCGAGCTTCGCCCGCCGCGCGCAGTACCAGGACGACCACTGGCTGCTGGCTGACGTGCGCACCACCTACTTCCGTGGCGACCACACCGAAGTGGTCAACGCGCCGCAGGAGCGCTGGGACGTTTCGCTCACGCCAGAACTGCTCAATACCGTGATTCTGGCGCCGGAGTCGCTGTCGATCACCGGGCTGTGGGACTACATCCACTACTTGTCCGACCAGGGCCTGAACAACGCCCGTTATTGGCTGGCGTTCTGGACCAAGGTGCTGCAGCCGATGGTGACGGCGGCACTGGTGCTGATGGCGATCTCGTTCATCTTTGGCCCGCTGCGTTCGGTGACGCTTGGCCAGCGCGTGTTCACCGGTGTACTGGTGGGCTTCGTGTTCCGCATCGGCCAGGACTTGCTGGGGCCTTCGAGCCAGGTGTTCGGCTTCCCGCCGCTGCTGGCGGTGGTGATCCCGGCAGGCATCTGTGCGCTGGCGGGTGTGTGGTTGTTGCGCCGAGCGGGTTGATGGCCTGAGCTGCATAAAAAGCCGACCCTAGGGTCGGCTTTTTCGTAGGCCCGTTCTGGGTCATTTCTTCTGCTTCGGCACCCGCACCAGTTGGCTTTCCGAGTAGATGTCATGCCAACCGCGCTTGCGCTTGTCGATCAGCACCCAGAAAAAACCCAGCCCCAGGCACAGCCATGAGGCGATCGATACCACAAAGCGCAACAGCGCCTGCCACAGGCTGATGGCCGAGCCATCGGCGTTCTGCACCCGCACACCCCACACCTGCATGCCCAGGGTCTGCCCACCGTGGGTCCAGAACTTGGCAAAGAAGCCGAACAGGGCGAACAGCAACACCGTTGACAGCAGAGGGTCGCCATCCAGTGCGCCGGCCTCGGTCAGCTCGCGCATACGCGCCTCGCCGATAATCGACATCTGGATCATCTTGTAGGCACCAGCGGTTACGATCAGCAGTGCCGTACACAGCAGAAAGTCATAGAACATCGCCGCCAGGCGCCGGCCCAGGCCGACCGGCGGAAAATCACCCTGGGGTGTGAGCAGAGGCTTGGACATGCAGGACGGCTCCAGAAGACGAAGCCGCTATTCTACGGGCAAAAAAAAGCCCCTGCACTTGGCAGGGGCTTTTGGGTGTCTGGTATTCGCTTATGCGACGACCTGAACCTGGTCAGCCTGCAGGCCTTTCTGGCCCTGGACGGCTACGAAGGTAACCTTCTGGCCTTCTTTCAGGCTTTTGAAACCGTTGCCTTCGATAGCACGGAAGTGCACGAACAGATCAGCACCGCTTTCTGGGGTGATGAAACCGTAACCTTTCTCGTCGTTAAACCACTTGACGGTACCGTTCTGACGCTCAGCCATTGTCTTATTTCCTATGAAGCTTGAATTTTGATGACAGTTACTTTCGCACTTGTTTGTAAGCGAAAGATTACTGGGCTGGGTTGCAGGAAAGTAAGAGACGTCGAACGGGTTGTAGCAAATCTCGGCTACTGGCCCAGGTCACGAACTGTTGCGACCCATGCAAACACAGTGCAGTGACTCTACGCCAACTCCCGAGCGAAAAACAAGCCCTTGGTCGTATGGAAAAATGACCGTCTGCCGATAACCGACCGCTTTGTCGGAAACGGCGTGGCGCCTGGCCTGGCGCCATGTTCAAAAGTTATTGGGAAGGTTCGAAAACGAATATGTCGAACCTGCCCGCAACCTTCACAGAACCGTTTCAACCACGGTAGTAACGTTGTGCCACGAAAGGCATTTTGCTGACTTTCAAGGCAACCTTCTTGCCGCGTACTACGGCAAACAGGGGGGTGTCGAGTGCAGCATGTTCACTCTCGATATAACCCATTGCAACAGGGGCGCCGAGTGTCGGGCCAAAGCCACCGCTGCACACTTTACCTACCGGTTTATCGTTTGCATCGACAATGTCCGCCCCTTCACGTACTGGGGTACGTTCTTGTGGCAACAGCCCGACACGTTTGCGCGCCACTCCCTCGCGCTGGTGGGCGAAGATTGCCTCGGCGCCAGGGAACCCTGCAGCACGCGCACCCTCGGCACGGCGCACTTTGGAAATCGCCCACAGCAGACTGGCTTCGATCGGAGTGGTCTCGGTATTCATGTCATGGCCATACAGGCACAGGCCGGCTTCCAGGCGCAGCGAGTCGCGCGCGCCCAGGCCGATAGGTTGTACTTCCGGCTCGGCCAGCAGGCGGCGGGCCAAAGCTTCGGCGCCTTGGACCGGTACCGAAATCTCGTAGCCGTCTTCGCCGGTGTAGCCCGAGCGGCTGACGAAGCAGTCTTCACCCAGCAGTTTCACCGGGCGGAACTGCATGAAGGTCATGCCGGCCACTTCCGGGGCCAGGCGCTCAAGCACCTTGACCGCTGCCGGCCCTTGCAGGGCGAGCAGGGCACGCTGCTCGAACAATGGCTGCACCTCGCAACGGCCGCCGATGTGCGTTTGCAGGTGGGCCAGGTCCTGGTCCTTGCAAGCGGCGTTCACCACCAGGAACAGGGTGTCGTCGCCCAGGTTGGCCACCATCAGGTCGTCAAGGATACCGCCTTGTTCATTGGTGAACATGGCATAGCGTTGCATGCCCACCGGCAGGTCGATGATGTCCACTGGCACCAGGCTTTCCAAGGCCTTGGCGGCATCGGCGCCGCGCAGGATGATCTGGCCCATGTGCGAGACATCGAACAGGCCGGCCTGCTCGCGGGTGTGCAGGTGTTCCTTGAGCACGCCCAGCGGGTACTGCACTGGCATGTCGTAGCCGGCGAACGGCACCATGCGCGCCCCCAATTCCAGGTGCAGGGCATGCAGTGGGGTCTTGAGCAGTGTTTCGGACATCGGTGACTCCTTGCTGTTGTTGTCGGGTCAACATTCGATGATGTTGACGGCCAGGCCGCCTCGGGCGGTCTCTTTGTATTTGCTTTTCATGTCGGCGCCAGTCTGGCGCATGGTGCGGATGACCTTGTCGAGGGACACGAAGTGCTGGCCGTCCCCGCGCAAGGCCATGCGCACCGCGTTGATGGCTTTCACCGAACCCATGGCATTGCGTTCGATGCAGGGCACCTGCACGAGGCCTCCGATCGGGTCGCAGGTCAGGCCCAGGTTGTGTTCCATGCCGATTTCGGCGGCGTTCTCCACCTGCTGCACGCTGCCGCCCATCACTTCGCACAACGCCCCGGCGGCCATCGAACAGGCGACGCCGACTTCTCCCTGGCAGCCCACTTCGGCGCCGGATATGGAGGCGTTTTCCTTGTACAGGATGCCGATGGCCGCAGCGGTGAGCAGAAAGCGCACCACCCCGTCCTCGCTGGCGCCCGGCACGAAACGCATGTAGTAGTGCAGTACCGCCGGGACGATGCCCGCCGCACCGTTGGTGGGGGCGGTAACCACACGCCCGCCATAGGCGTTTTCCTCGTTCACCGCCAAAGCGTAGAGATTGACCCAGTCAAGCACCGACAGGGCGTCACGCAGGCTGGCCTCCGGGTGGCGGCTCAGTTGGCGGTACAGGGCTGGTGCCCGGCGTTTTACCTTGAGCCCTCCTGGCAAGATACCTTCGTGCTGGCAACCGGCTTCGACGCAATCCTGCATCACCTGCCAGATGCGCAGCAGCCCGGCGCGGGTTTCTGCCTCTGGGCGCCAGGCGGCCTCGTTGGCCAACATCACTTGGCTGACTGACAGTTGCATTGCAGAGCAATGGCCTAGCAGTTCCTTGGCCGTTTTGAAGGGGTAGGCCAGCACGGTGCTGTCCTCGACGATGCGGTCATGGCCGGCGGCGTCCTCATCCACCACGAAACCGCCGCCCACCGAGTAGTACTCGCGGCTGCGGATTTGCAGGCCGGCCTCGTCGAACGCGCGGAAGATCATGCCATTGGGATGGTAGTCCAGCGGCTTGCGGATCATCGCAAGGTGCTGCTTTTCGATGAACGCAATGCTGTGCTCGCCCAGCAGGTTGATGCGGCCGCTGTCGCGGATGGCCTGCAGCCGAGCCGGGATGCTGTCGGTGTCGATAATGTCTGGGTGTTCGCCTTCAAGGCCCAGCAGCACGGCCTTGTCACTGCCATGGCCCTTGCCGGTGGCGCCCAGTGAGCCATACAGCTCGGCCCTGACGCTGGCGGTGCTGGCAAGCAGGCCGTCACGGCGCAGCCCTTCGGCAAAGCGCGCAGCGGCACGCATCGGGCCGACTGTGTGTGAACTGGAGGGGCCGATGCCGATCTTGAACAGGTCGAAGACACTCAATGACATGGTGACCTCCTGCCAGGGTTTCAGGACGGACGGTGAACCCTGTGGGAGCGGGTTTACCCGCGAATGCGGCGGTAAAGCCACCATCGCATTCGCGGGTAAACCCGCTCCCACAGAGGCCCACACCTCAACTCAGGGAACGGGCCCGAAAGCTATCAGGCGTCCTGATAGCTCTCGATCGACGGGCAGGCGCATACCAGGTTACGGTCGCCGAACACGTTGTCGACCCGGCCGACTGGCGGCCAGTATTTGCCTTCCACCAGGCTCGGCAGCGGGTACACCGCCTGTTCGCGGCTGTAGCCATGGGCCCATTCGCCAACCAGCTCGGCCGCCGTGTGCGGGGCGTTTTTCAGCGGGTTGTCGTCCTTGTCCAGGCTACCGTTCTCGACCGCGCGAATTTCTTCGCGGATCTGGATCATCGCGTTGCAGAAACGGTCGAGTTCTTCCTTGGACTCGCTTTCGGTCGGTTCGATCATCAGCGTGCCTGCCACCGGGAAGGACATGGTCGGGGCATGGAAGCCGAAGTCGATCAGGCGCTTGGCCACGTCGTCGACGCTGATGCCGCTGGTGTCCTTCAGCGGGCGCAGGTCGAGGATGCACTCGTGAGCCACCAGGCCATTACCGCCGGTATACAGAACAGGATAGTGCTCTTCCAGGCGGCGGGCGATGTAGTTGGCATTGAGGATCGCCATCTGCGAGGCACGCTTGAGGCCGGCACCGCCCATCATGCGGATGTACATCCAGGTGATCGGCAGGATGCTGGCGCTGCCGAACGGTGCGGCGCACACCGCACCTTCGGTGTTTTCCAGTTTCGCGTGACCAGGCAGGAACGGCGCCAGGTGCGACTTGACGCCAATCGGGCCGACGCCCGGGCCGCCGCCACCGTGCGGGATGCAGAAGGTCTTGTGCAGGTTCAGGTGGGAAACGTCGCCACCGAACTTGCCAGGGGCGCACAGGCCGACCATGGCGTTCATGTTGGCGCCGTCGATATACACCTGGCCACCGTTGTCGTGAATGATTGCGCAGATTTCGCCGATCGCTTCCTCGAACACACCGTGGGTCGACGGGTAGGTGATCATGATCGCGGCCAGGCGCTCGCGGTGTTCGATGGCCTTGGCGCGCAGGTCCTCGACATCGACGTTGCCGCGGGCGTCACAAGCGGTGACTACGACGCGCATGCCCGCCATGTGTGCGGTGGCCGGGTTGGTGCCGTGGGCCGACGATGGGATCAGGCAGATGTCGCGGTGGCTTTCGCCGCGGCTGCGGTGATAGGCGCGGATGGCCAACAGGCCTGCGTATTCGCCCTGCGAGCCGGCGTTGGGCTGCAGCGATACTGCGTCATAACCGGTGGCGGCACACAGCATGGCCTCCAGTTCGGTGGTCATCTGCAGGTAGCCTTGGCTCTGCTCGGCCGGGGCGAACGGGTGCAGGTTGCCGAACTCGGCCCAGGTGACCGGGATCATTTCGCTGGCGGCGTTCAGCTTCATGGTGCACGAGCCCAGCGGGATCATGCTGCGGTCCAGCGCCAGGTCCTTGTCGGCCAGGCGGCGCAGGTAGCGCATCAACTCGGTTTCGCTGTGATAGCGGTTGAACACGGGGTGTTCGAGGATGGCCGACTGGCGCAGCAGGGCGGTGGGCAGCAGCGAGCCGGTGCTGGCGGCCAGGGCGGCGAAGTCAGGTTGTGCCTGGTCACCAGCGAACAGCTGCCACAGCGACTCGACGTCCGCCTGGCTGCTGGTTTCGTCCAGCGACAGGCCCAGGTGGGCGGCGTCGATCTGGCGCAGGTTGATGCCCTGGGCGCGTGCCTTGTCATGCAAGCTGGTGGTGGCGGTACCGGTGGCCAGGGTCAGGGTGTCAAAGGCGCTGGTGCCCACTACCGGTACGCCCAGGGCCTTCAGGCCGGCGGCCAGGATCGCGGTCAGCGCATGGGTACGCTCGGCAATGCGCTTGAGGCCGGCCGGGCCGTGGTACACGGCGAACATGCTGGCGATGTTGGCCAGCAGTACCTGTGCGGTGCAGATGTTGCTGGTGGCCTTTTCGCGGCGGATGTGCTGCTCGCGGGTTTGCATGGCCAGGCGCAGGGCGGTTTTGCCGAAGCGGTCGATCGATACGCCGACCAGGCGGCCAGGCATGTCGCGCTTGAACGCGTCGCGGGTGGCGAAGTAGGCCGCGTGCGGGCCACCGAAGCCCAGGGGTACGCCAAAACGCTGGGCGCTGCCGATGGCCACGTCGGCGTCGAACTCGCCCGGAGGGGTCAGCAGCGTCAGCGCCAGCAGGTCGGCAGCGACGGCGACCAAGGCGTTGGCGGCGTGGAAGCGCTGTACCACTTCACGGTAGTCGAACACTTCACCGTTGCTGGCCGGGTACTGCAGCAGGGCGCCGAAGAAGGCGCTGACATCGCCCAGCTCGCGCTCGTCGCCGACCACGACCTCGATACCCAGCGGCTCGGCGCGGGTGCGCAGCACGTCCAGGGTTTGCGGGTGGCAGTGCACGGAGGCGAAGAAGGTGTGGCTGGCCTTGTTCTTCGACAGGCGCTTGCAGAAGGTCATGGCCTCTGCGGCGGCAGTGGCTTCGTCGAGCAGCGAGGCATTGGCGATCGGCAGGCCGGTCAGGTCGCTGATCAAGGTCTGGAAGTTCAGCAGCGCTTCCAGGCGGCCCTGGGAAATTTCTGGCTGGTACGGGGTGTAGGCGGTGTACCAGGCTGGGTTTTCCAGCAGGTTGCGCAGGATCGGCGCCGGAGTGTGGGTGTTGTAGTAGCCCTGGCCGATGTAACTTTTGAACAGCTGGTTCTTGCCGGCGATGGCCTTGAGCGCGGCGAGCGCGTCGGCTTCGCTCTGGCCGTCGTGCGAGCCAAGCACGCTGGTGCCCTTGATGCTGTCAGGGATGACTGCGGCAGTCATGGCGTCCAGCGAGTCGAAGCCCAGGGCGGCGAGCATGGCCTGTTCGTCAACGGCGCGCGGGCCGATGTGGCGGGCGATGAATTCGTTGGCGGTGCCGAGGTTGATGGTCATGGCGCAGTTCCTCAAGCGTCGTCGTTGGCTTTGATCAGGCGGTCGTAGGCGTCCTGGTCGAGCAGTGCGCTGACTTCGCTCATGTCGGCCGGGTTGAAGCGGAAGAACCAGCCTTCGCCCATCGGGTCTTCGTTGACCAGCTCTGGGCTGTTTTCGAGCTGGTCGTTGACCGCGACCACTTCGCCGCTCAGCGGCATGTACACGCCGCTGGCGGCCTTTACCGATTCAACGGTGGACGCTTCGCTGCCTTTCTCGTACTGCTGCAACTCGGGCAGTTGCACGAAAACCACATCGCCAAGGGCGTTCTGGGCGTAGGCGGTGATGCCCACGGTGACGCTGCCATCGGCTTCGACGCGCAGCCATTCGTGATCTTCAGTGAAACGCAACTCGCTCATGGGGAATCCTCGGGAAGCAGGGCGTTGGGCGCGGTGGCTCCGCGCTCTTGGGTTGCGATTCCCTAAGCAATATCGCGGCCAATCACAAAAAATCGTTATAAATCATATGCTTATATTGTTTCTGCAATGCGTTTGACATTTTTGTGGAACGATAACGCTACAGTTGGCGAGGGGAGAGACAGGGTTTTGTGATCAAACCCTTGTGCAGACGCATCTGAATGGTTGTGTATCGATTTCAATCCGGCGTACTGAAATCGATACAGCCTTGAGAGCCGGGTTCATCCTCCGATAAGGAGGAGCAATGCCAGGTACAACTTGATCACGACGACATTGATGATGTCGATGAAGAACGCGCCCACCATCGGTACCACCAGAAAGGCAATCTGGGAGGCGCCGTAGCGCTGGGTCACCGCCTGCATGTTGGCGATGGCCGTCGGCGTCGCACCCAAGCCGAAGCCGCAGTGCCCTGCGGCCAGGACTGCCGCATCGTAGTTGCGCCCCATCACCCTGAAGGTCACGAAGATCGCGAATAGCGCCATGACCAACGTCTGCACGGCCAACAAGATGAAGAAGGGTAAGGCCAGGGCTGCCAGGTCCCACAATTTGAGCGACATCAAGGCAATGGCCAGGAACAGGGACAAACTCACGTTGCCCATTACTGACACTTCCCGCTCGAATACACGGTAAAAGCCGATTGCTGAAAGCCCGTTGCGCAACACTACCCCCACGAAGAGTACGCAGACGAAGGTCGGTAGTTCAAATGTTGTGCCTTTCAATGCGCTATTAAGTAGTGTGCCGGCCAGCAAGCTGACGGCAATAAGTGCGAGGGTCTCGATAAATGTAAATGGCGTAATCAGGCGCTCTTTATGCGGGTGTTCGAAACCCTTTGGTAACTGCGGAACTTCTTCTTCGATACCGGGTGCCTTGACGCGCTTGATCAACATCCTGGCGACGGGACCACCAATCAAACCGCCCAGCACCAGGCCGAAGGTGGCAGAGGCCATTGCCAGTTCGGATGCCGAAGCCAGGCCAAATCTCTCGGTGAAGGTTGCGCCCCAGGCAGCGCCTGTACCGTGGCCCCCCGACAAACTGATCGAACCGGTCAGCAAGCCCATCAGCGGATCGAGCCCCAATGCTGTTGCCAGGCCGATGCCCATGGCGTTCTGAACCAGCAGCAAGCCTGTGACCACCAGCAAAAACACCGCCACCACGCGCCCGCCCTTTTTCAGGCTGGCGAAGTCTGCACTCAAGCCGATGGTGGCGAAGAATGCCAACATCAACGGCGTTTGCAGCGAGGTATCAAACTGGACGTGTACATCGAAACTGCGCAAGGCCAAGAGTGACAAGGCAACGACCAGGCCGCCTGCAACAGGCTCCGGGATATTGTAAGTACGCAGGAAACCAATTCGTGCGACCAAACTACGCCCCAGTAGCAATACTAAAGAGGCGGCTACAAGTGTCCCGTAAAAATCGAGTTCAATCATCAGGGTACTCTTCGTTCAGGGTGACAAGCGAAATTACAACGTCACCATTCTACGGCGAGCACTCCCGTCAATTGCGGCTGCGCGGTTAGGAAAAGTCTGAACCATCCGCCAGTTTTGACGATAACTATCAGGGTTTGCCGGGTATTCCATATTTGCGCAAGCGCTGGGCGATGGCGGTATGCGAAGTTTGCAAGCGCCCGGCCAGTTGCCGCGTCGATGGGTAACTGGCATACAGGCGCTGCAACAGTTCGCGTTCGAAATCTCCCACGGCCTGTTCCAGGCTGGCCACTTCACCCTCTTGCCCGCGTGCCACCGAGGTCCCCGCAATGTCCAGGTCGCCGATGTCCACCAGGTTGCTCTCGCAGATGGCCGCCGCGCGGAAAATCACGTTCTGCAACTGACGCACATTGCCCGGCCAAGGGTTGGCCAGCAGTGCCGAATGGGTGGCCGGAGTCAGCCGGCAGGCTGGGCGCTGGATCTGCGTGCAAGCCTGCTGCATGAAGAAGTGCGCCAGCATCAGGATGTCCTGGCCACGGTCGCGCAGTGGCGGCACCTGCAGGTTGAGCACGTTCAGGCGGTAGAACAGGTCTTCGCGGAAGCTACCTTCGGCAACCATGCGCTCCAGGTCGCGGTGGGTGGCGCTGATGATGCGCACATCCACCTTCACCTCGCGGTCACCGCCCACCCGGCGGAAGCTGCCGTCGCTGAGAAAGCGCAGCAGCTTGGCCTGCAGGTACGGTGACATTTCGCCAATTTCATCAAGGAACACCGTGCCCTGATTGGCCAACTCCATCAGCCCGGGCTTGCCACCGCGTTGCGCGCCGGTGAAGGCGCCGGGGGCGTAACCGAACAACTCGCTCTCGGCCAGGCTCTCGGGCAGCGCGGCGCAATTCAGTGCCAGGAACGGTGCCGCATGGCGGCTGCTGATGGCATGGCAGGCGCGGGCGACCAGCTCTTTACCCGTGCCGGTTTCACCATGTACCAGCAGTGGCGCATCAAGCGCTGCCACGCGCAGGGCGCGGGCCTTCAGGGTGCGTATGACCGGCGACTCGCCAAGCAAGGCATCGAAGCCTTCGGCGTGGTCGTGGTGCAGGGCCGACAGGCGTTCGCCCATGCGCGAAGGTGGGTACAGCGTCAGCAGGCCACCGGCGTTGGTGATCGGCATGGCGTCCAGCAGCAGGCTCTGGCCGTTCAACTGCATTTCGCGCATGGGCAGGTGGAAGTTGTTGTCCAGCAGGGCCTGCAGCAGTGCAGGGTCGCCAAACAGTTCATCCACCGAGCGCCCGGCGGATTCACGGCCGCACAGTTCGATCAGCGCCGGGTTGGCCAGCAACACCAGGCCTGCGCTGTCCACCGCCAGCACCGGGTCGCTCATGGCCGCTAGCAGGGCATCGAGTTGCAGGTGGCGACGCTGGCCGGGGAGGATGTCGACCACGTCCACCGACTGCACGCCGTGTACTTCGAACAGCGCGTCATGCAGTTCTTCGAGCACGGCGGGGCTGAGGGTGGGGGCGTCGATGTAGACGTTCGGCGGGACCATCTCCACGGCGTCCAGGTTGAGGTTGCGGGCACCGAGCAGGGCGAGGACTTCCTGGGTGATGCCGACGCGGTCGATGAAGCTGACGTGGATGCGCATGGGGAGGCGAAAGGTGGTGGCCGGGGAGGGCGGTAGTATGCCTTAACATCGCCGGGGCCGCTTTGCGGCCCTATCGCGACACTAGGCCACTCCCACAACGTTTACGCATTCAGTTGTGGGAGCGGCCTTGGGCTGCAAAGCAGCCGCAAAATGCTGAAATCACTCGAGATGTTCAGGTTTGATCGGGTCGCCCGATTTCACATCGAGCTTTTCGCGGATGTCCGCGAACATATAGTCATAGAGCTTGTGTGGCGAACTCAGGGTCTCGAACTTCTTTGGCGGCGCCAGGTACGACTGGGCCTTGCGGGTCAGCAGCATGAGGAAACTGGGCAGTACCTGGTCCTTGGGGAGGAAGAACTTTTCTTCCACCGGTTTGCCTTCGATGCTGCCATGCATGTGGAATTGAATGCCTCTGCCTTCCCTGGGGTCCGACACGGCCTCGTACTCGATGTTCAGGTCGTAGCTGTGGTCGGCATTGTTCAGCGCAGTGCGCTCGATGTGTACATGACCGGGGTGGTACTGGGCCATGGTTAGCTCCTTTGGAAGGTCGAAAATGGCGGGCCCCGTGAGCCCGCCGACTGCATTCAACGGTAGCTGATCCCAGGCTTCTCGGTAGAAACCCGAGTGCCGGCGGTGCCCTTGACGATGTCCTCGATGTTTTCCAGCGAGCTGATCACGGCGACCTTGCCGGTATTGCGGGCGAAATCACTGGCTGCTTGAACCTTCGGCCCCATGGAGCCGGCAGCGAAGCCCAAGCGTTCGAGTTCGTCCGGGTGGGCCTGGGCAATGGCTTTCTGCGTTGGCTTGCCCCAGTCAATGTAGGCTGCATCGACGTCGGTGGCGATTATCAGAAGGTCGGCTTCCAATTGTTCGGCCAGCAGCGCCGAGCACAGGTCTTTGTCGATCACCGCCTCGATGCCTTTGAGCTTGCGGTTTTCATCGTACATGGTGGGGATGCCGCCACCGCCGGCGCAAATCACGATACTGCTCTTTTCCAGCAGCCACTTGATCGGGCGAATTTCGAAGATGCGCTTGGGTTTCGGGCTGGCCACCACGCGGCGGTACTTGTCGCCGTCGGCCTTGACTACCCAGCCCTTTTCCTTGGCCAGGCGCTCGGCTTCTTCCTTGCTGTAGACCGGGCCGATGAACTTGGTCGGGTCCTTGAACGCTGGGTCGTTGGCGTCCACTTCCACCTGAGTCAGCAAGGTGGCGAACGGCACCTCGAAGGCCAGCAGGTTGCCCAGTTCCTGTTCGATCATGTAGCCGATCATGCCTTCGGTTTCGGCACCCAGCACGTCCAGTGGGTAGGCTTCGTCCGGCTTGTAGGAAAGGGCCTGCAGCGACAGCAGGCCGACTTGCGGGCCGTTGCCGTGGGCGATGACCAGCTCGTTACCGGGGTGAATCTTGGCGATCTGTTCGGTGGCGGTGCGGATATTGGCGCGCTGGTTGTCAGCGGTCATGGGCTCGCCGCGACGCAGCAGGGCGTTGCCGCCCAATGCAACAACGATACGCATGGGGAATGTCCTTTGCATTTGCAGAAGAGGGGTACACCTCGCCCCCCACAAGGAGGGCGAGGTACGCCGTCAGAGGTCAGCCAGGGTCGAAACCAGGATCGCCTTGATCGTGTGCATGCGGTTTTCCGCCTGCTCGAAGGCGATGCAGGCGGGTGACTCGAACACGTCGTCGGTCACTTCGATACCGTTGGCCAGGTCTGGGTACTGTTCGGCGATCTGCTTGCCGACCTTGGTTTCGGAGTTGTGGAACGCCGGCAGGCAGTGCATGAACTTGGTCCGTGGGTTGCCGGTGGACTTCATCAGTTCGGCATTCACCTGATAAGGCTTGAGCTGCTTGATGCGCTCACCCCAGGCCTCGATCGGCTCACCCATCGATACCCACACGTCGGTATGCACGAAGTCCACACCCTTGACCGCGGCTTTCGGATCTTCGGTGAGGGTGATGCGCGCGCCGCTTTCTTCAGCGTACTTCTTGCAGCGTTCGACCAGGTCGTCGTGTGGCCACAGCGCCTTGGGCGCGGCGATGCGCACATCCATGCCAAGCTTGGCGCCAATCAACAGCAGCGAGTTGCCCATGTTGTTGCGGGCGTCGCCCAGGTAGGCGTAGCTGATGTCGTGCAGCGGCTTGTCGCTGTGTTCGCGCATGGTCAGCACGTCGGCGATCATCTGCGTCGGGTGATATTCGTCGGTCAGGCCGTTGAACACCGGTACGCCGGCGAACTTGGCCAGCTCCTCGACGATTTCCTGCTTGAAGCCACGGTATTCGATGGCGTCGTACATGCGCCCGAGCACACGGGCAGTGTCCTTCATGCTCTCCTTGTGACCGATCTGCGAAGAGTTTGGGTCGATATAGGTAACGTTGGCGCCCTGGTCATAGGCGGCCACTTCGAACGCGCAGCGGGTACGGGTGGAGGTTTTTTCGAAGATCAGGGCAATGTTGTTGCCCTTCAGGTGCTGCTGTTCGGTGCCGGTGTACTTGGCGCGCTTGAGGTCGCGGGACAGGTCCAGCAGGTAGCGCAACTCGCGCGTGGTGTGGTGTTCCAGGCTGAGCAGGTTGCGGTTGTGAATGTTGAACGCCATGACAGTTTCTCCTTGAGTCCGGTGATGTCCCGGCCGCCACTTTGTGGGTGCGGCCGGGCGTAATGGTCGTTAGTAGTCGATCGGGTCGCGCACAATCGGGCAGGTCATGCAGTGGCCGCCGCCCCGGCCCCGGCCCAGTTCGCCGGCGCTGATGGTGATGACCTCGATGCCGGCCTTGCGCAGCAGGGTGTTGGTGTAGGTGTTGCGGTCGTAGCCGATGACCACGCCGGGCTCGATGGCCACCACGTTGTTGCCGTCATCCCACTGTTCGCGCTCGGCGGCGAAGCTGTTGCCGCCTGTTTCGACCACGCGCAGGCCACCCTTGAGGCCAAGCTGCTCGCCGACCACTTCGATGAACGACTTGTTGATGCGGCGCACATCCATGCCGTAAGGCTTGCTTTCGTCCGGGCGGATGATGAATGGCACGATCTCTTTCACCACTTCCGGGAAGACCGTGACCAGGTCGCGGTCGCAGAAGCTGAACACGGTGTCCAGGTGCATGGCGGCGCGGGACTTCGGCAGGCCGGCAACGATCACTTCCTTGACGGCGCCCTTGGCGAACAGGTTCTGCGCCAGTTGGCCAATGGCCTGGCGCGAGGTGCGCTCGCCCATGCCGATGAGCACGATGCCATTGCCGATCGGCATCACGTCACCGCCTTCGAGGGTGGCATTGCCGTGGTCCTTGTCCGGGTCGCCGTACCACACCTGGAAGTCAGCGCCGGTGAATTCCTTGTGGAACTTGTAGATGGCGGTGGTCAGCAGGGTTTCCTGGCGGCGCGCCGGCCAGTACATCGGGTTCAGCGTGACGCCGCCGTAGATCCAGCAGGTGGTGTCGCGGGTGAACTGGGTGTTGGGCAGTGGCGGCAGGATGAAGCTGGAGTGGCCCAGGTAGTCGTTGTACATCTTGACCACATCGGCGCCTTCGCTCTGTGGCAGGTCCTGGCCCGCCACACCACCGATCAGGAATTCGGCCAGGTGACGCGGGTCAAGGCCTTCGAGCCAGCTGCGCACTTCGTTGGTCAGCCCCACGCCGACGGTGTCGGGGGTGATCTTGCGGTCGAGGATCCACTTCAGGGCCTCTTTGTTCTGCACGATGTCGGTCAGCAGGTTGTGCATTTCCAGCACATCCACGCCACGCTCGCGCATCTTGGTGACGAAGTCGAAATGGTCACGCTTGGCCTGGTCTACCCAGATCACATCGTCGAACAGCAGTTCGTCGCAGTTGCTCGGCGTCAGGCGCTTGTGCGCCAAGCCCGGGGCGCAAACCATCACTTTGCGCAGTTTGCCGGCTTCGGAGTGGACACCGTACTTCTGTTTTTCAGCGGACATGGTTTCATTCCTCCAATTGAACGAAGACGTGGGTCAAAGGGTCAGGAAGCCGTCGTACAGGCCAAAGGCTGCCACCAGGGCGCCGACGACCACGGCTGCGAAGATCAGTTTTTCCACGTTGGTGAAGACAGGTTGGCCTACCTCACGCTTGGCCTTGGCGAACAGGATGGCGCCAGGTGCGTAGAGCAGGGCCGAGAGCAGCAGGTATTTCACACCGCCGGCGTACAGCAGCCAGACGGCGTACAACAAGGCGATACCGCCGATGATCAGGTCTTTCTTGCGCTCGGCCAGGGCCTGTTCGTAGGTTTCGCTGCGCAGTGCCAGCAGGAAGGCGTAGGCCGCCGACCACAGGTAGGGCACCAGGATCATCGAGGTGGCGAGGTAGATCAGCGACAGGTAGGTGCTGTTGGAGAACAGCGTGATCACCAGGAAGATCTGCACCATGGCGTTGGTCAGCCACAGGGCGTTGGCCGGTACCTGGTTGGCGTTCTCGCGGCGCAGGAACTCCGGCATGGTGTGGTCCTTGGCGGCGGCGAACATGATCTCGGCGCACAGCAGCACCCACGACAGCAGGGCCCCCAGCAGCGAGATGATCAGGCCGACGCTGATCAGCACCGCGCCCCAGTGGCCGACCACATGTTCCAGCACGGCGGCCATCGACGGGTTCTGCAGCTTGGCCAGCTCTGGTTGGGTCATGATGCCCAGCGACAGCACGTTGACCAGCACCAGGAACAGCAGCACGGTAACGAAGCCGATAACCGTGGCCTTACCCACGTCAGAGCGTTTTTCCGCCCGGGACGAGAAAATGCTCGCGCCCTCGATGCCGATGAACACCCACACGGTGACCAGCATCATGTTGCGCACCTGGTTCATCACGCTGCCAAGCTCTGGTGTGCCTACGGCCCAGATGTCGGCGGTGAAGATATCGAGCCTGAAGGCGAACAGGCAGATCAGGGCGAACAGCACCAGCGGCACCACTTTGGCCACGGTGGTGACCAGGTTGATGAACGCTGCCTCCTTGATACCGCGCAATACCAGGAAGTGCACGGCCCACAACAGGATCGACGCGCCAATGATGGCGGCCGGCGTGTTGCCTTCACCGAAGATTGGGAAGAAGTAGCCCAAGGTGCTGAACAACAGCACGAAGTAGCCGACGTTGCCCAGCCAGGCACTGATCCAGTAGCCCCAGGCTGAGGAGAAGCCCATGTAGTCGCCAAAACCGGCCTTGGCGTAGGCATATACCCCGCCATCCAGATCAGGCTTGCGGTTGGCCAAGGTCTGGAACACGAACGCCAGGGTCAGCATGCCGACCGCGGTGATGCCCCAACCGATCAACACCGCGCCAACCCCTGCGCTGGCGGCCATGTTTTGCGGCAGCGAGAAGATCCCGCCACCAATCATCGACCCGACGACAAGTGCAACTAACGCACCAAGCTTTAGTTTTCCGGATGAATCAGACATTTAACAACTCCTGCCAGGAGAAAGTTGACGACAGAATAGATCCGACGCCTTTGCCGTAACCTGACTTGCGTCAGTTTAAGGCGATGTGAAGGTAGGAAATTTCCTTCACGGGTGCTCCTGGAGAGTGCCGACAGCTTAAGCTGCAGGCCTTGCGCGCTGGCACCTCCATGTCCTTCTAGAGCAAACGCTCTGTTCAGCCTGCGAAGCTTGAAACTAGCCGCTTTTGCCGCTTTCGCAAATTTTTCACAAGAATTTTGAGTTTTATCAGTTTCTTTTCTAGTTGCCGTACTGCTGCTAATTTTGAGAGAAGGGCTGCATAGACAAAGCAGTTATTAGTGCTATAGGTTTAACCCGCGTCTACAGTATAAGTAACAACATTTATATGGCCCGCAAAGCGGTTACAAATGCATGACAGGGCTTGAAAAAAGGGAGGCTCATGAGCGAACCGGGACAGAAGCTGCGCCTGGGCGCGCTGATCGCGCTGGTGGTCGGCTCGATGATCGGTGGCGGGATCTTCTCGCTGCCGCAGAACATGGCCGCGCGCGCCGATGTGGGGGCTGTGTTGATCGGCTGGGGGATCACCGCGGTTGGCATGCTGGCCCTGGCCTTCGTGTTCCAGACCTTGGCCAACCGCAAGCCCGAGCTGGACTCAGGGGTGTACGCTTATGCCAAGGCCGGTTTCGGCGAGTACATGGGCTTTTCCTCGGCCTGGGGCTACTGGATCAGTGCCTGGCTGGGTAACGTTGGTTATTTCGTACTGCTGTTCAGCACCCTGGGCTTCTACTTTCCCGTTTTCGGCGAAGGCAACACGCCCATTGCCATCGGCTGCGCCTCGCTGTTGCTGTGGTCTGTGCATTTCCTGGTGCTGCGAGGCATCAAGGAAGCCGCGTTCATCAACCAGGTGACCACGGTAGCCAAGGTGGTGCCGCTGTTGATCTTTGTAGTGATCGCGGCATTCGCCTTCCGCGCCGATATCTTCACCCGGGATATCTGGGGCCTCAGCAACCCGCAGTTCGGCAGCGTGCTGGAGCAGGTGCGCAACATG
The DNA here is from genome assembly GCF_001320885.1 of Pseudomonas sp. NBRC 111140. Classification (NCBI taxonomy): domain Bacteria; kingdom Pseudomonadati; phylum Pseudomonadota; class Gammaproteobacteria; order Pseudomonadales; family Pseudomonadaceae; genus Pseudomonas; species Pseudomonas sp. NBRC 111140. The sequence goes on along the minus strand of NZ_BCBQ01000032.1, from coordinate 14,344 downwards.
ATGCTGGTGACCGTGTTCGTATTCATCGGCATCGAGGGCGCCAGCGTGTATTCCGGGCGCGCCGAGCGTCGTTCTGACGTGGGTAAGGCCACGGTCATCGGCTTTCTCGGTGTACTGGCGCTGCTGGTGCTGGTCAACGTGTTGTCGCTGGGGGTGATGACCCAGCCGGAGTTGGCCGGGCTGCAGAACCCCTCGCTGGCCTCGGTGCTGGAGCATATTGTCGGCCCCTGGGGCGCCTTGCTGATCAGTCTCGGCCTGGCAGTCTCGCTGCTCGGCGCCTTGCTTTCGTGGGCGCTGCTGTGTGCCGAGATCCTGTTTGCCACGGCGCGGGACAAGACCATGCCGCGCTTTCTAGCCAAGGAAAACGCCAACCATGTGCCAGCCAACGCCCTTTGGCTGACCAACTGCATGATCCAGGGGTTCCTGCTGATTACGCTGTTCTCGGCCGGTACCTACACCAGCCTCATCTACCTGGCCTCGTCGATGATCCTGGTGCCCTACCTGTGGTCGGCGGCCTATGCCGTGCTGCTGGCGGTGCGCGCAGAAACCTATGCCGGGCAGCCGGGGTTGCGGCGCAAGGACTTGCTGGTGGCGCTGGTTGCCTTGCTGTATGCCGTGTGGCTGCTGTATGCGGGCGGGCTCAAGTACCTGTTGCTGTCGGCGCTGCTGTACGCCCCAGGTGTGATCCTGTTCGCCAGGGCCAAGCATGAGCAAGGCCAGACCCTGTTCACTAGCTGGGAAAAGCTGATTTTCGCCGCTGTGCTGGTGGGCGCTGCGCTGGCGGCCTACGCCTTGTATTCAGGGCTGCTGAGCTTGTGATGGGGCGGGGCAGGCGTGCTCCGGGCGCGACCAGATCCACAGGTTGCCCAGGGTCATGCCGGCGATAGCCAGGAACACTGGCCAGTGGTGTTCAAGGAAGGTCAGCATCAGCCCGGCGCACAGCAGCATGCTGAGGGTCGCGCTGACCTTGGCCCGGCGCTGGATCACCTTGCCGTTGCGCCAGTTGTACAGGATCGGCCCGAACAACCGGTGGTTCTCCAGCCAGGCCGAAAGGCGCGGTGAGCTGCGCGTGGCGGCCCAGGCGGCCAGCAGGATGAACTCGGTGGTCGGCAAGCCGGGAATCACGATGGCGACCAGGCCCACCCCGAGGCTCACGTAAGCCAGGATTCCATACAACAGGCGGGCGAGTTTCGAGCGGGCTGGTTGGGTCATGTTCTCACTGCATAAAACGGTTCGGCCACCGGAGGGGTGGCCGGCTACGGCGTATCAAACCAGCGCGGCATCCGCGGCATAGGCGTGCTTGAGCAGCTCGGTGAAACGCTCGAAAGCGGCAACCGCGCCGCGCTCGGCAGCGGCTTCATCGATGGCCGAGAGTTCCAGCCCATCAAGGATGCGGGTGAACTGCTTCCAGCCTTCGGCACGGCCACCGGCTGGCTCGCCCAAGTGGCGGGCACCGAAGCTGTCGGACAGTTCCAGGGCCACGGCACGCTTGATCAGAAACGCAGCGCCCAGTTTGGAGCCTTCGGAGACGAAGATCCAGCCCATTGCCTCGCCCAGGCTTGGGTTGCCCACGGCACCTGGCACGGCGGCCGGCACTTCGGTGTCGAGGTCAGCGAGGTCGAGACGGGCCTGGTCTGCGCGGCAGCGCTCGGCCAGGTCGGGGACGATGGCGATCAGTTGTGGGTCGTTGTACAGCGCCTGCAACTCGGATTGGAACAGGTACTGGGCAACGACAAAACGGGCGAAGCTTTCGCGGCTGTCGAAGGGCGCGTGGGATTTGACCAGGGCATCCAGCTCGGCGTGCGGGGCGTGGGTGATCTGGTTCAGGCGCTGGGAGCGCAGGGCTGGGCGTTCGGTCATGGGGCAGTCCTTGGAAAAAGGGGCGTCTAGATACAAGACGAAACAGCGGGGGCGGGACAGTAAAAAAAGCCAGTATTTGTGTTGCCTGTACCGGCCTCTTCGCGGGTGAACCCGCTCCCACAGGAACATCACAGGGCCCAAGGCCTGCGCAATACCTGTGGGAGCGGGTTTACCCGCGAAGAGGCCGGTACAGGCGTGAGGGATCAGATATCCCAAACCACATTGATACCGAAGTTGCGCCCTGGCATGGTCAAGCGGTCGATGTTGGCTGGCTGGGTCACAGCTGCCTCACCCTGGCCGTCGTAGCTGCGTACCGAATCCCACTGCCAGTATTTCTTGTCGGTGAGGTTGTACAGGCCGGCGTTGATGGTCACGTCGTCGGTAACCTTGTAGAAGCCGGTCAGGTCCAGCACGCCGTAGCCCGGGGTGCGGAACTTCGAGCTCGAACCGTCGGGGGAGTAGAAGCTGGAGTCGTCGACACGGGTCTTGCGCTTGACCAGTGTCCAGCTCAGCAGGCCGCCGTAGTTCTGCTGCTCGTAACCCAGGCCGAATACGCCCTTCAGCGGGTTGACGCTGTTCAGCGGTTCACCGGTGTCATCGTTACGACCATAGGTGTAGGCAATCGAGCCCTGGGTATAGAGGCCCTGCGGTGCGCCGAAGTGGTCCAGGTTCAGGCGGCCCTTGACCTCGGCACCCTTGATGGTGGCGTGCTTGATGTTGTTGGCCTGGAAGGTCTGTTCCAGGTTGGCGCTTTGCACGGCGTCTTCGTCGATGAAGTCGCGGTACTTGTTGTAGAACACCGCCACGTCGAAGTTACCCGCGTCGAAGTTGCCACGCAGGCCGGTTTCGTAGCTTTTGCTCTTTTCCGGTTCCAGGCCGGGGTTGCCTTCTACGCGGTAACCTTCCTCAAGGTTGACGAATTTTCCGTACATGGCCTTGGCGGTCGGGGTGCGGAAGCCTTCGGCGTACTGGCCATACCAGGTGTAGTTGTCGTTGAAGGCGTAGGTCACGCCGAGCTTGGGCGACACACGGTGCCACTTCTTGTCCGAGTCGTCCTGGGAGGTGGGTGCCGTGCCGGTGGACTCCAGGCCGCGCAGGAATTCGTCGGTGAACTTGGGTTCCATGCGCGTGTAGTCGTAGCGCGCACCGGGCATGAAGGTCCAGTTGTTCCAGCGGATTTCATCCTGCACGAACAGGCTGTAGGTGTTTACGGTCGGGTCCGGGAAGTCGCTGACCAGAACCTGGCCGTCTGCCGGGCGTTCGGCGCCAGCGGCGGAGCAACCGGAGCCCACGGTCAGGCAGGTGCCGGTGCCGCTGCGGGACCCGGTGATTTTCTCGTGCTTGATCGTGGTGCCATAGGTCAGCAGATGGTCGGTGGCGCCGATGCTGAAGGCCTTGTCCAGCTGGGCGTCGAACACCCACTGGCGGTCCTTGTAGGTGGTGTCGCGGGTACGCAGCACCTGGCGGCCAGGCGGTGCGTAGACTTCTTCGGTGTGCTGGTCGGTCTTGGCGATCTGGTAGTTCAGGCTCCACTTGACGTGGTCGGCGACCAGCGAATCCAGGCCGAACTCATGGTTGATGCCAAAGCGCTCGCGGGTGATGGTGTCGTTGCCATTGCGCGCCTTGTAGTAGCCCGTGCCGCCAAAGCCCGGAATGAACGGCCCGCCCACCGCGCTGAGGATGTTCTGGTCGCGGTCATCCTTGTAGCGTTCGTAGGTGAAGCCCAGGCGCGCGTCATCGGCGTAGTTCCAGCCCAGCTTGGCCAGCACGTTGGTGGTGCGCACATCCATTGGATTGGCTTCGGTGCGCGACAGGCCGGCACCGCTGTGGCTGCCGTGGGTTTCAGTCTCGTGGCCGTTGCGCTGGCTCAGGTGCAGCAGGCCATCGAAATCACCCTCGCGGCCGGCGACGGTGGCGGAGGTCAGCCAGCTTTCGTCAGCCGAGCTGTAACCGGTTTTCAGGCGTGCACCCACGTCTTTGCCAGGCTTGATGATGTCGTCCGGGTCGAGGGTGAAGTAGCTGACCGCGCCGCCGATGGCGTTGCTGCCGTACAGCACCGAGGCCGGGCCGCGGAGGATTTCCACGCGCTTGACGATTTCTGGGTCGACGTAGTTGCGTTGGGTCTGGGCATAGGGGCCGTAGAAGAAGCTATCCGGGATCGATACGCCGTCAACCTGGGTGAGGATCCGCTCGCCGTCGATACCCCGGATGTTGTAGCCGTTCAGGCCGCTGCGCTGGCCGGTACCTGCCACCGACACCCCCGGCTCGTAACGCACCAGGTCCTGGATGTTGTTGACGTTTTGCCGGTCCAGTTGCTCGCGGGTCTGCACGCTGACCGTGCTCGGCACCTGGCTGACGTCCTGGGCGCTACGGGTGGCGCTGACGGTCACCTGCTGCAAAGCGATCACGTTACCGACGGTCTGGCGCTCAAGAACCACGTTGCCGTTGCTGATCTTGCGAAAGCTCAGGCCCGTTCCATGCAGCAGGCGCTTGAGTGCGGCATCTGGCGGCAGCGAACCCTGTACCCCAGGCGAGGCCACGCCGTCGGCCAGCTCGGCGCTGAAGCCGACCTGCCAGCCGGTGACCTGGCTGAAGGCGTTGATCGCCGACACCAGGGGCTGCTGGCCGATGCTGAAGCGATAGTCGCCCATGCGCGGGCTGCTGGCCTGGGCCGGCTCGGCGGCCAGCGCCGGGAGGCTGCAGGCACCGCTGGCAAGCAGGGCCAGGGTCAATAGGGACAGTTGCCCTGTACGGCGGGGAAGGGTGGACGAGCGGGTAGGACCAGTGGACATCGGAAGCGCTCCCAGACGCGCGGACTGTTATAGGTGATGACTGTTCTCGTTTTCAAACAAGAATCAGTTGCATTGGCTATAACGAGACGAGCGGGGTAGCACGACCGCGTAAAAATAATTTCAGGGTCAGTTCAGAATGACCAGCGCCGGGTACTCATGCAGCTGTGCCGAGGTGATGTGGGCCAGCGCGCGCAGGGTTTCCAGCGGCTGGTCGAGGCGGTAGTTTCCGGTGACGGCAACGTCTTCCAGCTGTGCATTGCGGTTGATGATCCAGCCTGGGTAGTAACGCCGCACTTCGGCCAGCACCTGGCTCAAAGGGCAGTTCTCGAACACCAGGCGGCCATCGATCCAGGCCAGGTCCTTTTGCATGTCGGGGCGCTGGCGCTGGCCAAAGCCTTGCGGGCCGACGCTGATGCTGTCGCCGGCACTCAGGCGGATACGCTGGTCACGTGCGCCTTGCAGGTCGACATCGCCGCGTTGCACCCGCACCTGGGCCTCGCCGTCGAGGTAGCGCACGGCAAAATCGGTGTCGCGCACCTGGGCGCGCACAGGCCCTGCCTGCACCTCCAGCGGCAACAGCGCGCCCTCCGGTACCTGGAAGTACGCCTCGCCTTGTAACAGGCGGGCGACCTGGCGGCCGTCCCGGCGGTCGTTGGCAAAGGCCGAATTGGTGTTGAGCAGCACTTTTGCGCCGTCGTCCAGTTGCAGGCGCTGGCGCTCGCCCACCACGGTCAGGTGATCCGCCTGCAGGCGCATGGGCAGGTTACCGACGGTGAACAGCCCCACCAGCAGCACCGCGGCGGTGGCCAGGGGTTTCCAGTGGCTGCGCAGGCGCCCACGCCATGAGCGGCGTTGCTGCTGGTGCATCTGCGTGGCCGCCTGGTGCAACGGCGTACCGTTCCACAATGCCTCTGCCTCGACATAGGCCTCGGCGTTCTCCGGCGCGGCGCTCAGCCAGGCTTCAAAGGCCTGGGTGTCTGCGGCATCTGCGCATTGCAGGCGTACCAGCCAGTCCAGCGCCTCGTCCATGGCACGAGCACGGGCACTGGGCCCGGCAGGTGACGGGCGAGGGGCAGGGCTGTCGGTCACGGTGAATCCTTGAATGGTTTTTGCGAATGATCAAGGCTAAGGCGGGGTGTGGCAAGGGCTTTGCGTTGCCGTTCGCCTGCGCTCAGCTCACTTGAGGCGCTCGGCAACACCCATGCAGATCGCCATGATCAGTTTCAATTCCTTTTGTACCGTGCTGGGCGAAACACTCAGTTGTTCGGCAATTTCCAGGTAGGTGGCGCCATGCAGGCGGCTGAGGATGAAAATGCGTTGCTGGCGCTCGCTTAGCTGATTGAGGCTGATGCTCAGGTGCTTGAGCAACTGCTCGGCATGGGCGGCATCCTCGCTGCTGGTGGCGGGGGCGGCCACGCTGTGCAGCACTTCGTCGGGCACATCGTCGACCAGCATGCGCGCCTGCACCCGGCGTGCGCGCAGGTGGTCCAGCGCCAGGTTGCGCGCGGTCTGGAACACGAACGGCTCGATGTGCTCGATGGGCCGCTCGCCCAGGGCGCGGGATACCCGCAGGTAGGTTTCCTGCAGCAGGTCTTCGGCCGTGCTGGGGTTGCCGACCATGCGCTGCAGGGTACGCAGCAGGGTAAGGCGCTGGACGAGGAAGACGGAGTTGAACCGGGACTGACTCACGGGGAAACCTGGCCGACGAAAGGTTAATGATAATGCTTATCATCTGTGTCGTAGGTCAAGTGGTGAAATGTTAGGAAAAGGTAAAGATTGTGAGAGCTCCGTCGCTGCGCGGTCCCTTGTAGGAGCGGCCTTGTGTCGCGATGGGCTGCGCAGCAGCCCCGAAATCTCGGCTCCAGCACCAATTGTCGGGGCCGCCTTGCGGCCCATCGCGACACAAGGCCGCTCCTACAGGGCGTGTGTCAAATCTTAGCGGGCGTTGCTCAGCGCCAAGCAGTTATCCAGCATCCGGTTGCTGAACCCCCACTCGTTGTCATACCAGGCCAGCACCTTGAGCATGCGCCCATTGGCCCGGGTATGGTTGGCATCGAAAATGGACGACAGCGGGTTGTGGTTGAAATCGCAGGAAACCAATGGCAAGGCGTTGTAGCCCAATACCTTGGAATGCTTGCTGGCTTCAAGGAACAGCTGGTTGACCTGCTCGGCGGTGGCCTCGCGCTTGAGGTTGACGGTGAGGTCCACCAGCGACACGTTGATGACCGGTACCCGCACCGCCATGCCGGTCAACTTGCCGGCCAGCTCTGGCAGCACCAGGCCGACGGCCTCGGCGGCGCCAGTCTTGCTCGGGATCATCGACTGGGTGGCCGAACGCGCGCGATATGGGTCGCTGTGGTACATGTCGGTCAGCACCTGGTCATTGGTGTAGGCGTGAATGGTGGTCATCAGGCCTTGTTCGATGCCGAACTCGCGGTGCAGCACCTGGGCGATCGGCGCCAGGCAGTTGGTGGTGCAGGAGGCATTGGAAATGACCTGGTGCGAGGCCCGCAGGATGTCGTGGTTGACCCCGTACACCACGGTGGCATCGGCACCCTTGGCGGGTGCCGAGACAATCACCTTGCCCGCCCCGGCGGCCAGGTGTGCAGCGGCCTTGGCGCGGTCGGTGAATAGCCCGGTGCACTCGAACACCACGTCGATCGCCTCGGCCTTCCAGGGCAGCTCGGCCGGGTTGCGGATGGCACTGACCGCGATACGGTCACCATTGACCGTCAGGCTCTCGTGGTCGGCCTCGACACTGGCGTCGAAGGTGCCGTGCACACTGTCGTACTTGAGCAGGTGGGCATTCATGGCGCTGTCGCCCAGGTCGTTGATGGCGACGACCTGCAGGTCCTGGCGGTAGCCTTGGGTATACAGTGCGCGCAGGACGTTGCGCCCGATGCGGCCGAATCCATTGATGGCGATGCGAAGGGTCATGGCAGTACCTCTGGCAGTCCGAGTGAAACCTGTGGCACAAAGGAGCTTCACTGAAACGGTTTTGTTGTTGGAATTACAAGATTATTCACTGGCCGATAGAAAACAAGCCTTTTTAGTGGCAGTATTTTGTTTAAACATACAACGAGTGGTTGGGCGACGTGCCTCCACCGATGCAGCGGGCTCCTCACCTTGAGCCTAGGCCGCAATCGTTTGGAGGGGAAATGCCCGGTAAACCGCCCTTACAATTAGCCTGGAGTCCAGTACATGCATCCGCGCATCCTTGAGGTCACCCAGCGGCTGGTCGAACGCAGCCGTGCCACCCGCGAACGTTACCTGCAGCTGATTCGCGGCGCGGCCAGTGAAGGCCCCATGCGTGCCAGCCTGCAGTGCGCCAACTTCGCCCACGGCGTGGCCGGTTGCGGCAGCGAAGACAAGCAGACGCTGCGCCTGATGAACGCGGCCAACGTGGCTATCGTCTCGGCCTACAACGACATGTTGTCCGCCCACCAGCCATACCTGCATTTCCCCGAGCAAATCAAGCAGGCCCTGCGTGAGGTCGGCTCGGTCGGCCAGTTCGCCGGTGGCGTGCCGGCCATGTGCGACGGTGTGACCCAAGGCGAGCCGGGCATGGAACTGGCCATCGCCAGCCGCGAAGTGATCGCCATGTCCACGGCTGTCGCGCTGTCGCACAACATGTTCGACGCCGCGCTGATGCTGGGCATATGCGACAAGATCGTTCCTGGCCTGATGATGGGCGCGCTGCGTTTCGGCCACTTGCCGACCATTTTCGTACCGGGTGGGCCAATGGTGTCCGGCATTTCCAACAAGCAGAAGGCCGACGTGCGCCAGCGCTATGCCGAAGGCAAGGCCAGCCGTGAGGAACTGCTGGAGTCGGAGATGAATTCCTACCACAGCCCAGGCACCTGCACCTTCTACGGCACCGCCAATACCAACCAACTGGTGATGGAGGTAATGGGCCTGCACCTGCCGGGCGCTTCGTTCGTCAACCCGTACACACCGCTGCGCGACGCACTCACCGCCGAGGCTGCGCAGCAGGTGACACGCATGACCAAGGCCAGTGGCAGCTTCATGCCGCTGGGTGAAATCGTCGACGAAAAAGCGTTGGTCAACTCCATCGTCGCCCTGCACGCTACCGGCGGCTCGACCAACCACACCCTGCACATTCCAGCGATTGCCCAGGCTGCGGGTATCCAGCTGACCTGGCAGGACATGGCCGACCTTTCCGAAGTGGTGCCGACCCTGTCGCACGTCTACCCCAACGGCAAGGCCGACATCAACCACTTCCAGGCGGCTGGTGGCATGGCCTTCCTGATCCGCGAGCTGCTCGACGCCGGGCTGCTGCACGAGGATGTCAATACCGTGGCCGGCCACGGCTTGCGTCGCTACACCCAGGAACCGTTCCTCGACAACGGCAAGCTGGTGTGGCGCGAAGGGCCGCAGCAAAGCCTGGACGAGAGCATCCTGCGCCCGGTGGCGCGGCCGTTCTCCGCCGAAGGCGGCCTGCGGGTGATGGAGGGCAACCTGGGCCGTGGCGTGATGAAAGTGTCCGCCGTCGCCGCCGAACATCAGGTGGTCGAGGCCCCGGCGCGGGTGTTCCAGGACCAGCAGTCGCTGGCCGATGCGTTCAAGGCCGGTGAGCTTGAGCGTGACTTTGTCGCCGTGGTGCGCTTCCAGGGGCCACGTTGCAACGGCATGCCAGAGCTGCACAAGCTAACGCCATTCCTCGGTGTGCTGCAGGACCGTGGCTACAAGGTAGCGCTGGTTACAGACGGGCGTATGTCCGGTGCCTCGGGCAAGATCCCGGCGGCTATCCACGTTTGCCCCGAGGCTTACGACGGCGGCCCGCTGGCGCGTGTGCGCGATGGTGATATCGTGCGGGTCGATGGTGTCGAAGGTACCTTGCGGGTCATGGTCTCGGCCGAAGAGTTGGCCAGCCGCGATCTGCCGCCGGCGCCCCAGGGCAATGACCTGGGTTGCGGGCGCGAGCTGTTCGGCTTCATGCGCATGGCGTTCAGCCCGGCAGAGCAGGGCGCGAGTGCGTTCACTTCGGCCCTGGAGAACCTCAAATGAAAGACCTGCTGGTTGGCGACATCGGCGGCACCAATGCCCGTTTTGCGTTGTGGCGTGACAACCAGCTGCATGATGTGAAGGTTTTCGCCACTGCAGACTACACCAGCCCGGAGCAGGCCATCGAGGCTTACCTCGAAGGCCAGGGCATCGCCCGCGGTGGATTGGCGGCGGTATGCCTGGCGGTAGCTGGGCCGGTCGATGGCGACGAATTCCGCTTCACCAACAACCATTGGCGTCTGAGCCGCACCGCCTTCTGCAAGACCTTGCAGGTCGATCAGCTGTTGCTGATCAACGATTTCACTGCCATGGCGCTGGGCATGACTCGCCTGCGCGAAGGGGAGTTCCGCGAAGTGTGCCCCGGCCAGGCCGACCCTTCGCGGCCGGCGCTGGTGATCGGGCCAGGGACAGGCCTGGGTGTGGGCTCGCTGCTGCGCCTTGGTGAGCAGCACTGGCAAGCCCTGCCAGGTGAAGGCGGGCATGTTGACCTGCCGGTGGGCAATGCCCGCGAAGCGGCGATCCACCAACACATCCATGGGCAGATCGGCCATGTCAGCGCCGAGACCGTGCTCAGTGGGGGTGGCCTGGTGCGGTTATACCAGGCGATCTGCGCACTGGACGGCGACACCCCCAGGCACAAGACCCCGGCGCAGGTCACCGATGCCGCACTGGGCGGCGAGCCTCGAGCGCTGGCGGTGGTCGAGCAGTTCTGCCGGTTTCTTGGGCGCGTGGCGGGTAACAATGTGCTGACGCTGGGCGCGCGAGGTGGGGTCTATATCGTCGGCGGCGTGATTCCGCGCTTTGCCGAGTTGTTCCTGCGTAGCGGGTTTGCCGCCAGTTTTGCCGACAAGGGTTGTATGAGTGGTTATTTTGCTGGCGTGCCGGTGTGGCTGGTGACGGCCGAGTTTTCCGGGTTGCTGGGGGCCGGGGTGGCCTTGCAGCAGGCTTTGGGTCATAGCTAGGCGTAAGGGGGCCGCTGCGCGGCCCATCGCGACGCAAGGCCGCTCCTACAGGGATCGCGCAGTGTGTAGGAGCGGCCTTGTGTCGCGATGGGCTGCAAAGCAGCCCCAGAAGGCAACACCCAACAGCAGGCAAAAGATCTGCAAACAACAAGAGGAAGGACCACCTTGAGCACTGCCGGCAAATCGATCCTGATGGTCGACGACGACCAGGAAATCCGCGAACTGCTGCAAACCTACCTGAGTCGCTCCGGCTTTCAGGTGCATGCCGAAGCCGACGGCAAAGGCTTTCGCCGTGCGCTGGAAAGCACGCCCTGCGACCTGGTCATCCTCGATGTCATGCTGCCCGACGAAGACGGCTTCAGCCTGTGCCGCTGGGTACGCCAGCACCCGCGCCAGGCGCGCGTGCCGATCATCATGCTCACCGCCAGCTCCGACGAGGCCGACCGGGTCATTGGCCTGGAACTGGGCGCCGACGACTACCTGGGCAAACCGTTCAGCCCCCGTGAACTGCAAGCGCGAATCAAGGCCCTGCTGCGTCGCGCCGAATTCGGCCAGGCGGCGCCGGGCAGTGCGGTGCTGGCCTTCGATGACTGGCGCCTGGACACGGTCAGCCACCGCCTGTTCCATCACGACGGTGAAGAGGTGATTCTTTCTGGCGCCGACTTTGCCCTGCTCAAGCTGTTTCTCGACCATCCGCAGCAGATTCTCGACCGCGACACCATCGGCAACGCCACCCGTGGTCGCGAGCCGATGCCGCTGGACCGCATCGTCGACATGGCGGTCAGCCGCTTGCGCCAGCGTCTGCGTGATACCGACAAGCCACCCCGGCTGATCCGCACGGTACGCGGCAGTGGCTACCTGTTGGCGGCGCATGTCTGCAGTGCGCCCTGAGCGGCGCTGGCGCCTGCTGCCGCGCTCATTGCTGGGGCGTATGCTGCTGCTGACCTTGTTGGTTGTGCTGCTGGCCCAGGGCCTGTCGAGCATCATCTGGGTTGCCCAACTGCGGGCCAGCCAGTTGCAGGGCCTGCGCGCCAGTGCCAGCAGCCTGGCCCACTCGATGAGCGCCAGTGTCAGTTACTTCCGCTCGCTGCCGGTGGCCTATCGGCCGATGGTGCTCGACCAGTTGCGCAGCATGGGTGGCACGCGCTTTTTCGTGTCGCTCAACGCCAAGCCGCTGGACATGCCGGTATTGCCCATTACCCCACGCAAGCAGGCGGTGATCGATGTGTTCCAGCAGGTGCTGCACGAGCGCCTGGGGTCGCAGATGGACATCTCCGTGGAGTTCGTCGCCCCCGACGACCTGCGTATCTTCAACAGCGGCCTTAAGCTAGACGAGCTGCCACGTTCTTGGGCGCATTACTCGTTGACCCTGGAGCCGCTCAACCCGCCGGTGCTGGTGACGCAGATTCGCCTGGGCGAGGGTGAGTGGCTGTACATCGCTTCGCTGCTGCCTGAACCCTATACCAGCCTGGAGGCCGAGCGCCTGCCACGGCAGCAGATCGGTTTCATCGTACTCACCACGGCCTTGCTGTTGTTGTTCATCGGCCTGCTGGTGCACTGGCAGAGCTGGCCGCTCAAGCGCCTGGCGCGGGCCGCACGGGAGATGTCGCTGGGCGCCGATGTGGCGCCGGTGGCGGAAGGCGGGGGTAGCGAAGTGGTCGAGGTTAGCCGGGCATTCAACAGCATGCGTGAGCGCATCAGCCGCTACCTGACCGAACGCAGCCAGCTGTTCAGCGCCATCTCCCATGACTTGCGCACGCCAATCACCCGCCTGCGCCTGCGTGTCGAACTGCTGGAGGACGAGCGCCTGCAGGCCAAGTTCAGCCAGGACCTGGACGAACTGGAGCTGCTGGTCAAAGGCGCCTTGCAGTGCGTTAAGGACACCGATATCCACGAGAATATAGAGCCGGTCGACCTCAATCAGGTGCTGGAGATTCTGGCAGAGCCGTATCTGCGTGATGGCCGTATCACGGTCGACGGCCGGGCGCTGGCGCCTTACCCAGGCAAGCCGCTGGCGTTGCGACGCTGCATCGGCAACCTGATCGACAACGCCATCAAGTATGGCGAGCGGGCGCGGCTGCGCATCATCGACAGTGCCGAGGGCTTTGTGCTGCAGGTGGACGACCAGGGGCCGGGCGTACCGCAGCAGCAGCTGGAGCAGGTGTTCGAGCCGCATTTCCGGCTGGCAGGGCAGCAGCAGGGCTATGGGCTGGGGTTGGGGATTGCACGCAATATCGCCCACAGCCATGGGGGCGAGGTGAGTTTGCTGAATCTGCGAGAGGGTGGGTTGCGGGTGACGTTGTACCTGCCACGGGGCGTGGAGTGAAACGCTGCGTTACCTGTACCGGCAATGTAACCAAACGATGACATTCATGCATCGCTTCGTTACCCGGCGCGGCGGGCGTGCTGTTTAGACTCCATGCAACGCAAGCGATCGACTTGCACGGCATAACAACAAGAAAGGTGTTTCGATGAATTCCACGCTCCGTCTCGCTGCCGCAATCTCCCTGGCTTCCTTACTCCCGCTCAGTGCCCAGGCTGCCGAACCCAAAGGCAGTGTCGAGGTGGTGCACTGGTGGACCTCCGGTGGTGAAAAGGCGGCCGTCGATGTGCTCAAGGCCCAGGTCGAGAAAGACGGCTTCACGTGGAAGGATGGCGCTGTCGCCGGCGGTGGCGGCGCCACGGCCATGACCGTGCTCAAGAGCCGCGCCGTAGCGGGCAACCCGCCGGGTGTCGCACAAATCAAAGGGCCAGATATCCAGGACTGGGCGGCCACCGGTTTGCTCGACGGCGAAGTGCTCAAGGATGTGGCCAAGCAAGAGCAGTGGGACACCTTGCTCGACAAGAAGGTCGCTGACAACGTGAAGTATGACGGTGACTATGTTGCCGTACCGGTAAACATCCACCGTACCAACTGGCTCTGGATCAACCCAGAAGTCTTCAAGAAGGCCGGCATCGACAAGGCGCCGGCCACGCTCGATGAATTCTATGCCGCTGCCGACAAGCTCAAGGCCGCTGGCTTCATCCCGCTCGCCCATGGCGGCCAACCGTGGCAGGACAGCACCGTGTTTGAAAGCGTGGTGCTCTCGGTGATGGGCGCGCAGGGTTACAAAAAGGCCATGGTCGACCTCGACAATGCGGCCCTGACCGGCCCGGACATGGTCAAGGCGCTGGCCGAGCTGAAAAAGGTCGCCAACTACATGGACCCGGATGGCAAAGGCCAGGACTGGAACCTGGAGGCGGCCAAGGTCATCAACGGTAAGGCCGGCATGCAGATCATGGGCGACTGGGCCAAGAGCGAATGGACCTTGGCGAAGAAGACCGCCGGCAAGGACTACCAGTGCGTGCCGTTCCCGGGTACCGACAAGGCCTTCCTCTACAACATCGATTCGCTGGTGGTGTTCAAGCAGAACAACGCAGGCACTTCTGCCGGCCAGCAGGACATTGCCCGCAAGGTGATGGGTGAGGACTTCCAGAAAGTCTTCAGCACCAACAAAGGGTCGATCCCGGTGCGCAACGACATGCTGGCCGACATGGCCAAGTATGGCTTCGATGCTTGCGCGCAGCGCTCTGCCAGTGACTTCCTGGCCGATGCCAAGAATGGCGGCCTGCAGCCGAGCATGGCGCACAACATGGCCACCACGCTGGCCGTGCAGGGTGCGTTCTTCGATGTAGTGACCAACTACATCAACGATCCCAAGGCCG
>NZ_BCBQ01000031.1:0-64902 GCF_001320885.1 Pseudomonas sp. NBRC 111140 | reverse complement strand
AATGGCAACCTCGCTGTGCATTGGCGTACCGAGCCCGAAGAGGGTGGCTGGCGTGCCTGGGTGCCGTGGCCGCACTTCATTGCCGAGGACCTGACCTTGGGCAACCCGGAGTGGCTCAAGGAGCCTGATATGGTCGGCCTGGCGCGCGTGGAGTTCCGCCTGGCGCCGCTACCGCTGGTGTTCCAGCAGATCAGCATCCCCCGCATCAACCTTACCAAGCCTACCGCCAACCTCACCCGCCTGGCCGATGGACGCGCTAACTGGGTGTTCGACTTCGGCCCCAAGGATGAAAACGCAGAACCTTCAAAGTGGCAGTTGGATATCGGCGCCATCGGCTTTGACCAGGGCAACGTCAGCTTCGACGACCAGACCCTGAAAACCAGCATGAAGGTGCAGATCGACCCGCTGGGCAAGCCAATCCCGTTCAGCGACATTGTCGGCAAGGCCAGCGCCGAGAAGGCTGGCGCTGCACAGGACTATGCCTTCGGCCTCAAGGCCCAGGGCCGCTACAAAGGCCAGCCAGTGTCCGGCACTGGCAAGATCGGCGGCCTGCTGGCGCTGCAGGACGCCAGCCAGCCGTTCCCGCTGCAGGCCGATGTGCGCATCGCCGACACCCACGTGGTGCTAGCCGGCACCCTGACCGACCCGCGCAACCTCGGCGCCCTCGACCTGCGCTTGCGCCTGTCGGGTGCCAGCCTGGGCAACCTCTACCCGTTGACCGGGGTAACCCTGCCGGACACGCCGGCCTACTCCACCGATGGCCGCCTCAGCGCCAACCTGCACGCGGCGCAAGGGGCGTCGTTCAATTACCAGGGCTTCAACGGCAAGATCGGCGACAGCGATATTCACGGTGACCTGGCCTTCGTCGCCAGCCATCCACGGCCCAAACTGTCCGGCAAACTGGTATCGAACCAGTTATTGTTCAAAGACCTGGCGCCGCTGATCGGCGCCGATTCCAACGCCGAGCAGAAGGCCCGGGGTGGTGCCAGCAAGCAGCCGACGGGCAAGGTGCTACCGGTTGAAGAGTTCCGCACCGAGCGCTGGCGCGCGATGGATGCTGACGTCACTTTTGCTGGCAAGCGCATCGTGCACAGCACGCAACTGCCGTTCAATGACCTGTCGGCCCACGTGATACTCGATGACGGCCTGCTGCGCCTGGAGCCCCTGCGCTTTGGCGTGGCCGGTGGCAGCCTGGCCTCCAATATCCGCCTTGACGGGCGCAGCGTGCCCTTGCAGGGCCGGGCACAGTTGACGGCACGGGGTTTCAAGCTCAAGCAACTGTTCCCCACGTTTGCGCCGATGCAGACCAGCTTTGGCGAATTGAACGGCGATGCCGACATCACGGGCCGTGGCAACTCGGTGGCAGCCTTGCTGGGTACGGCCAATGGCGACCTGCGCATGCTGATCAACGATGGCGCCATCAGCCGCAGCCTGATGGAGATTGCCGGTTTGAACGTGGGTAACTATGTGGTCGGCAAGCTGTTCGGTGATGAGGACGTGAAGATCAACTGCGCGGCAGCCGATGTGGGTATCAAGGATGGCCTGGCGACTACGCGGCTGTTCATCTTCGATACCGAGAACGCGATCATCTACATCAACGGCACCGCCAATTTTGCCTCCGAGCAGTTGGACTTGAAGATCACCCCGGAGTCGAAAGGGCTGCGGTTGTTCTCGCTGCGCTCGCCGTTGTACGTGCGTGGACCGTTTGCCAAACCGAGTGCCGGTGTGCAGGCGCTGCCGCTGGCGTTGCGCGGCGCGGGAATGGTGGCGCTGGGTGTGGTGGCCGGGCCGGCGGCAGGGTTGCTGGCACTGATTGCGCCCAGCAGCGGGGATGATCCAAACCAGTGCACGCCGTTGTTGCAGCAGATGAAAGCGGGCAAGGCACCGGCGGCGGTGAAAGGGCGGAAATAGCAGGGGGCCGCTGTGCGGCCCATCGCGACACAAGGCCGCTCCTACAGGGGTACGCGATCCCTTGTAGGAGCGGCCTTGTGTTGCGATGGGCTGCACAGCAGCCCCTAACGATTACAACCCTTGCAACAGGTCGGACATGTCGTCCGCGTGCTCTTCTTCCTGCGCCAGAATGTCTTCGAAGATGCGCCGCGTAGTCGGGTCTTTATCGCCAATGTACTGAATGATCTCGCGGTAGCTATCAATGGCAATCCGCTCCGCCACCAGGTCTTCCAGCACCATCTCTTTCAACGAATTGCCTGCCACGTACTGGGCATGCGAATTCTTGGTCAGGTTATCGGGGTTGAAGTCTGGCTCGCCGCCCAGCTGCACGATGCGCTCGGCCAGCTTGTCGGCGTGTTCGGCTTCCTGGGTGGCATGCTCCAGAAACTCCTCGGCTGCCACGCTGGCCTTGATGCCGCTGGCCATGAAGTAGTGGCGCTTGTAGCGCAGTACGCAGACCAGCTCGGTGGCCAGCGACTCGTTCAGCAGGCGCAGGATCTCTTTGCGATCGGCGTGATAGCCCTCGGTCACGGCGCCTTGCTCTACATGCTGGCGGGCACGTTCGCGCAGGGTTTTCACATCGGTGAGTTCAACGTTGCTCATGGTTATCTCCAGCAGGGGTCAGGTTGGGGCATTGGCTTATGCGCCATGCAAGGCGTCGCTGTCTTCCTGGCGTTGCTTGCAGGTCTTGAAGCCTTTGGCATCGACATGGCCGGTGGCGTCGAAGCGCACGTAGTAAGGCTGCTGTTTGCCATCGCGGTTAAGGATGTAGTCGTTGCAGGTGCCCCCGTGTGGCAGGTCGATCACGTTCGACGGGCTGCCGCCAATGGCGATGACCTTCTGCATGGTCATGCCGTTCTCCACCTGCTTGACCAGCGGCTCGTCGCGGTAGGTGACGTAGTCCACCGGGTTTTCCGGACGGCTGCCGCAGGCGGCCAGGGTGGCGCTTGCCAGAAGGACTGCCAGGGTCTGCTTGTACATGGTCCCGCTCCTTGCAAAGGGTCTGTGTGGTTTGGAACCACAGCGCACGCCGGGAGTTCGATTGCGATGGTCATGATGGCCGCTGTAGTGTTGGCCGGTCGTTCACGCAAAGGGGCTGGGGTAATGCCACAGGAATTGGCCACGCGATACCCGTTGGTGCTGGTGCCGGGCATGCTCGGGTTTGTCCGGATGGTGCTCTACCCCTACTGGTTCGGCATCGTGCCGGCCCTGCGCAAGGGCGGGGCGCAGGTATTTCCGGTGCAGGTTTCGCCGCTGCATTGCAGCGAGGTGCGCGGTGAGCAGTTGCTGGCGATCATCGAAGACATCTGCCAACGCACCGGCGCCGACAAGGTCAACCTCATCGGCCACAGCCAGGGCGCCCTGAGTGCACGCTACGCCGCGGCCAAGCGGCCTGAGCGGGTGGCTTCGGTCACCTCGGTGGCCGGGCCCAACCATGGCTCGGAACTGGCCGACCACCTGGCGCGTACGGCACCGGGCGATTCACCCCAGGGGCGCATCCTCAAGGCCGTGCTGCATGGTTTTGCCGTTTTGCTGGTATGGCTGGAAACGGGCTGGCGCCGCGAGCCGCTGCCGGTGGATGTGCATGCCTCGCACCAGTCGCTGACCAGTGCCGGGGTGGCACTGTTCAACCAGGCTTATCCACAGGGCCTGCCGCAGACCTGGGGTGGGGAAGGGGCCCATGAGGTCAACGGCGTGCGCTATTACTCCTGGTCGGGCACCTTGCAGCCTGGCCTGACCGACCAGGGGCGTAACCGTTTTGACGGCAGCAACCGTTTCTGCCGCCTGTTCGCGCGCAGTTTCATCAAGGAAAAGGGCCAGTGCGACGGTATGGTCGGGCGTTTCAGTTCGCACCTGGGGCAGGTGATCGGCGACGATTACCCGCTCGATCACCTGGACATCGTCAACCAGTCGCTCGGCGCTGTGGGCAAGGGCGCCGAGCCCGTGCGGCTGTTTACCGAACATGCCGCCCGGCTCAAGGCCGCCGGGCTTTAGCGGCGGATCGGCGTGGTCCAGCGCTCGGCCAGCACTACGCCGGCCAGGGTCAGCAAGCCGCCGACCAGGTGATAACTGGCCAGTTGCTCGTCGAGCACACCGGCGGCGATCAGCGCAGTGACCAACGGCAGCAGGTTGAAGAACAGCGTGGTGCGGCTTGGCCCTAGGCGGTGCACGGCCTGCATCCACACCCGTGGCGCGATCATCGAAGCCAGCACGCAGGCATACAGCACCAGGCCGATGTTGTGGCTGTTCAGGCCGGTTTTGTCCGACAGCAGGAACAGCGGCAGCAACACGACGATGGCCACCAGCACCTGCAGGTACAGCAACTGCATCGGCGGCAGGCGGAGCTGCCATTTCTTCAGCAGGAAGCTGTACAGCGCATAGGCCAGGGTAGCCACCAGCATCAGCAGGTCGCCGCTGTTCAGCCCTTGTTGCAGCAGGCTGGCGGGGTGGCCGGCGCTGACCACCTCCAGTACCCCGAAGAACGATACCAGCGCACCCAACAGGGCGCCGTAGCTCAGGCGCTGGCCCAGCCAGGCGATGGACAGTGCCAGTGACATCAGCGGCATCAGCGAGAGAATGATGCCCATGTTGGTGGCGCTGGTGATGCCGGCGGCGAAGTAGGCCAGGCTTTGGTACATCGCCATGCCCAGTACGCCGAGCACGAACACCTTGCCCAGGTGCGGGCGGATGGCCGCTCGGTTGCGCCACACGGCGGGCAGCAGGAACGGGGTGAACAGCAAGGCAGCCAGCAGCCAGCGATAAAAGCCGATCTCGGCGGGGTGGATGGCGCCGGCGGACATCTTGGTGACCACGGTGTTACCGGCCCAGATGAGGATGGCGGTGAGGGGGAACAGGTAATTCATGTTGCAGAGATTCTCTGAAGTATCGCGATGATTTTTTGGGGCGCTGTGCGCCCCTTTTGCGACACAAGGCCTGCGCAGCAGGCCCCGATGGCACCCATTATCAACTGTCTGTCTAAAAGCCTATACTTCCATCCAGACAACCCACCCTGCCAAGCAGACAGCATGCCGCGCAAATACCTAGACATCCCTCAGTTCACCCAGCTCCCGGCCCCGGTGTACTTCCGCCACGTTGAGTTCGTTGCCGACACCCACAGCGCCGTGCACTGCCACGCCTGGGGTCAACTGAACTACACCGCTCACGGCGTGATGCATCTGGACGTTGCCGGCCAGCGCTTCCTGTCACCGCCAAGCTACGCCGTGTGGGTGCCGCCCGACACCGCGCATGGTTGCTACAACCCGCAGGCCATCGTCTACCGCTCCATCTATCTCGACCGCAGCCTGTGCGCCGCGCTGCCACGGCAACCGTGCAGCTTGATGATCAGTGACATTCTCAAGGCCATCCTCGCCGACTTCGCCCGCCGCGACCTCAAGGTGGCCGAAGACCCGCGCGACCAACGCCTGGTGCAGGTTCTGCTCGATCAATTGCTGCTGGCACCCACCCAGGCCTGCTACCTGCCGTTTGCCCACAGCGATGGCTTGCGCCAGGTGCTCGACGCGCTCAGCGCCGAGCCTGGCGACAACCGCCCGTTGGCCGACTGGGCTGCCCGAGTGCATGTCAGCGAACGCACCCTGGCCCGCCAGTTTCTGCGCGAATTGGGCATCAGTTTTGGCGAATGGCGCTTGCGCCTGCGTTTTTTGCGCGCCATCGAAGCGCTGGAAGCTGGCCTGCCGATTCAGGCCATCGCCTTCGACCTGGGCTACAGCAGCGCTTCGGCGTTCATCGCCATGTTCCAGCGCCAGGCCCAATGCACGCCCGAGCAATACCGCCGGCAGGCGCGGGCGGAGCGCTGAGAATTCTTGGCTACACTCAGCTCGACCCCCGTGCATCGGGCGCGGAGCCAAGGAGACCACTCCATGAAAGTGCTGCACATTCCATTGCTGGCGTTGGCTGTGTTGTTCAGCGCCCAAGGCTTCGCGGCCAATACCGCGCAGCAGGAAAAAATGAAAACCTGCAATGCCGACGCCACCACCAAGGCCCTGAAGGGCGATGAGCGCAAAGCCTTCATGAGCACCTGCCTGAAGAAGGATGTGCCGCAAACCCAACAAGAGAAGATGAAAACCTGCAACGCCGACGCCACCACCAAAGCCCTGAAGGGTGACGAGCGTAAAGCCTACATGAGCGACTGCCTGAAGAAGAAATGACCTGCGCCTATGCCTGCGCCGCCAAGGCTGGCAGACTGCGGGCATTCCCGCTGTCTGCCGTCGAGGCTGTATGACCTTTACCCCCCGTCAGATCACCCTGGCCAGCCTGATCATCGTCATGGCCGGGCTGCTGCTGGCTTTGCCCCTGAAGTTGCTGCCCAGCCTGCTGGCCGGCCTGCTGGTGTTCGAACTGGTCAACATGCTGACCCCGCGCCTACAGCCGCTGTTGGCTGGGCAACGCGCGCGCTGGCTGGCGGTGGCACTGCTCGGCACGCTGGTGGTCAGCACCCTGACGCTGCTGATTGCCGGTGCCTTCAGCTTTTTGCTGCACGAGGCGGAGAACCCCGGCGCCTCGCTGGACAAGTTCATGGCCTTGGTCGAGCGTGCCCGCGGCCAGCTGCCACCCTTCATCGAAGGCTACCTGCCCGCCAGTGCCGCAGAGTTCAAGGTCGCCATCGGCGACTGGATCAAGAGCCACCTGAGCGATTTGCAATTGGTGGGCAAGGGCATGGCGCACATGTTCGTCACGCTGCTGATCGGCATGATCCTCGGCGCCATCATCGCCTTGCAGCGCATTCCCGATGTTTCCCGGCGCAAGCCCCTGGCGGCGGCGCTGTTCGAGCGCCTCAATCTGCTGGTGAAGGCGTTTCGCAACATCGTCTTCGCGCAGATCAAGATTTCGCTGCTCAACACGGCCTTCACCGGCATCTTCCTGGCGGTGGTGATGCCTTTGTTCGGTGTGCACCTGCCGTTGACCAAGACGCTGATCGTGCTGACCTTCCTGTTGGGCCTGCTACCGGTGATCGGCAACCTGATGTCCAACACCCTGATCACCATCGTCGGCTTGTCGCTGTCGATCTGGGTGGCGGCGGCGGCGCTGGGTTACCTGATCGTCATCCACAAGGTCGAGTATTTCCTCAACGCGCGGATCGTGGGCGGGCAGATCAGTGCCAAGGCGTGGGAACTGCTGTTGGCGATGCTGGTGTTCGAGGCGGCGTTCGGGCTGCCTGGGGTGGTGGCAGGGCCGATCTACTATGCCTACCTGAAGAGTGAGCTGAAGCGGGCGGAGCTGGTCTGACAGCGTGCTGGGGCTGCAAAGCAGCCCCAAGATGGCTCAGGCTGCGCCGTAACGCTTGCGGGCCTCGATGGCCAGGCCGCTACCAATGCTGCCAAAGATGTTGCCTTCCACATGCCGCGCATTCGGCAGCATCGCCGACACGCTGTTGCGCAGCGCCGGAATTCCGCTGGAACCCCCGGTGAAGAACACCGTGTCGACCTGCCCTTCGCTCACGCCAGCCTTGGCCAACAGCTCGGTCACGCTACCGCGCACCCGCTCCAGCAGGCCGTCGATGGCCTCTTCGAACAGCGCACGTGTCAGTTCTGCCGTCAGCTCGGGCTCGACGCGGCGCAGGTCGATGCGGCGGCTGTCGTGCTCGGTCAGTTCGATCTTGCTGGCTTCCACTTCCATCGCCAGCCAGTGCCCGGCGCGTTGCTCGATCAGTTTGAACAGGCGGTCGATACCGAAGCTGTCCTCGATGTCGTAGCGCATGCTGCCCAGCGCCAACTGCGACTTTTGCGAGTACAGGGCGTTGATGGTGTGCCATGTGGCCAGGTTGAGGTGGTAGCTGGTGGGCATCAGCGCGCCGCTCTTCATGCGGCTGCCGTAGCCGAACAGCGGCATCACGCCCTGCAGGCTCAGCTGTTTGTCGAAGTCGGTACCGCCGATGTGCACGCCGCCGGTGGCGAGGATGTCGCTCTGGCGTTCGGCGACCAAGTGGCGCTCGGGCGACAGACGGATCAGGGTGAAGTCCGAAGTACCACCGCCGATGTCGACGATCAGCACCAGCTCTTCGCGGCTGATGCTCGACTCGTAGTCGAAGGCTGCGGCAATCGGCTCGTACTGGAACGAGACGTCCTTGAAGCCGATCTTGCGCGCTACTTCGGCAAGGGTATCTTCTGCTTCCTGGTCGGCGGCCGGGTCTTCGTCGACGAAGAACACCGGGCGGCCCAGCACCACCTGGTCGAATTCACGGCCCGCAGCGGCTTCGGCACGTTTTTTCAGCTCGCCGATGAACATGCCCAGCAGGTCCTTGAACGGCAGGGCGCTGCCCAGCACGCTGGTGTCGTGCTTGATCAGCTTCGAGCCCAGCAGGCTTTTCAGCGAGCGCATCAGGCGGCCTTCGTAGCCTTCCAGGTACTCGTGCAGCGCCAGGCGGCCATACACCGGGCGCCGCTCTTCGATATTGAAGAACACCACCGAGGGCAAGGTGATCTTGCCGTCTTCCAGGGCAATCAGCGACTCCACGCCAGGGCGGTGCCAGCCGACCGTGGAGTTGGAGGTGCCAAAATCGATGCCCAGGGCGCGGGCCGGGGATACGTCAGACATGGGAAATCAGCTTCCGGAGCGAAAACGGCCGCGCAGTTTATGCCACTTGGCTACAGAATCAAGACCAGTCGTCTGCCATGGGGCAAACCCAAGGCGGTCTTGAAAGGCTATGCTTGACCCCTATCTTCTGTTGCAACACGCACATTCACATTGGTGATCCACAGATGGACTTCAAAGACTATTACAAGATACTCGGCGTAGAGCCCACGGCGGACGACAAGGCGATCAAGGCCGCGTACCGTAAGCTGGCGCGCAAGTATCACCCCGATGTCAGCAAGGAGCGCGACGCCGAGGACAAGTTCAAAGAGGCCAACGAGGCCTACGAAGTGCTGGGCGACGCGCAGAAACGTGCCGAGTTCGATGAAATTCGCAAGTACGGCGGCCAGCATGGCCGGCCGTTCCAGGCGCCACCGGGCTGGGAAAACCGTGGCGGTGGCGGCGGCTTCGAAGGCGGCGATTTCTCCGACTTCTTCAGCTCGATCTTCGGTGGGCGCGGGGGCGGCAACCCCTTCGGTGGCGCCCGGCAGCAGCAACGCAGTGCAGGCAGGCGGGGGCAGGACGTGGAGCTTGAACTGGCAGTGTTCCTTGAAGAGACCCTGAGCAAGGAGTCCAAGCAGATCAGCTTCCAGGTGCCGCAAACCAATGCCATGGGCCAGCGCACCGGCTTTACCACCAAGACCCTGAACGTGAAGATTCCGGCCGGGGTGACCGACGGCGAGCGCATTCGCCTCAAGGGCCAGGGCGCACCGGGCAGCGGTGGCGGGGCCAATGGCGACTTGTTCCTGACCCTTCGCATGGCGCCGCACCCACTGTTCGATGTCGAAGGCCATGACCTGATCATCACCGTGCCCTTGGCACCGTGGGAGGCTGCCCTGGGCGCCAAGGTGGCGGTACCGACCCTGGAGGGCAAGATCAACCTGACCATCCGCCCGGACAGCCAGAGCGGGCAGCGCCTGCGCGTACCCGGCAAGGGCCTGGCGAACAAGCAGGGCGAGCGCGGCAACCTTTACGCGCAGCTCAAAGTGGTGATGCCGACCACGTCTGACGAGTCTACCCGTGAACTGTGGGCCAAGCTTTCCGAAAAGGCCGCGTTCAACCCGAGGGCACAATGGAGTAAGTGATCATGAGCAGCACCCTGATCGTTCAATTGGACATGCGTACCCTGTGTCAGGAAGCCGATGTCACGGCGGACTGCGTGATCGAAATCGTCGAGCACGGCATTGTCGAACCTTCCGGGCGAACGCCGGAGGACTGGTTGTTCGACGATCAGGCGCCGCTGCTGACCCGGCGTGCGGCCAAGCTGCACCAGGAGCTGGAACTGGAGTGGGAAGGGGTGGCGCTGGCGCTGGAGCTGTTGCAGGAAGTGCAGCAGTTGCGCAGCGAGAACAGCATGCTGCGCCAGCGGCTGGGCAGGTTTACCCAGATGTAGGCGATCATGCTGGCGCCTGTGGGAGCGGCCTTGCGTCGCGCAAGGCCGTTCCCACAATGGGCCGTATTTCAGGTTGGTTCGGCCCCTGGGTTCAACACCAGTTGCATGAAGGTCAAATCCAGCCAGCGGCCAAACTTCACCCCCACTTGCGGCATCTGCCCGGTCACCACGAAGCCCAGTCGCTCATGCAGGCGCACCGAGGCCGCATTGCCACTCTCGATGGCCGCCACCATCACATGTTTGCCGCAACCACGCGCACGCTCGACCAGCGCTGCCATCAACACCGGTCCCAGCCCTTTTCCGCGCTGGTCACCCCGGATATACACCGAGTGCTCCACGGTCAGGCGAAAGCCCTCGAACGGCCGCCAGTCGCCAAACGAGGCATAGCCCAGCACGCCTGTCTCATCTACCGCGACCAGGATCGGATAACCCTGCTGCGCCCGCGCTTCGAACCAGGCCTGGCGGTTGGCCAGGCCTACCGGCGTTTCGTTCCAGATCGCCGTGGTGTTGCGCACGGCGTCGTTGTAGATGTCGAGGATGCCGGGCACGTCGGTGGGCAGGGCATCGCGGATTTCGTAACTCATGACAGCGTCTCGCAGGGTCGTTGAATGCAGATTAAATGGTTACCAGCCCGCGCACACCTTCGGCTTGCATGTTTTCACCGCGGCCGCGCTGGACGATTTCGCCGCGGGACATGACCAGGTATTGGTCGGCCAGTTCTTCGGCAAAGTCGTAGAACTGCTCCACCAGCAGAATCGCCATGTCGCCGCGCTGCGCCAGGCGGCGGATTACGGCGCCGATTTCCTTGATCACCGAAGGTTGGATGCCTTCGGTGGGCTCGTCGAGAATCAGCAGACGCGGGCGGCTGGCCAGGGCGCGGCCGATGGCCAGCTGTTGCTGCTGGCCGCCAGACAAATCGCCGCCACGGCGTTGCTTCATCTGCTCCAGCACCGGGAACAGCTCGTAGATGAAGGCCGGCACTTCGCGGGCTTCACGGGCGGGGAAGCGCGACAGGCCCATCAGCAGGTTTTCCTCGACGGTAAGGCGCGGGAAAATCTCGCGGCCCTGGGGCACGTAGGCGATACCAGCGTGGACCCGTTGCTGGGGCTTGAGGCTGGTGATGGGCTTGCCTTCCCATTCGATACGCCCGTCACGGGCGGGTACCAGGCCCATCAGGCAGCGCAGCAGGGTGGTCTTGCCCACGCCGTTGCGGCCCAGCAGGCAGGTAACCTCGCCGACCTTGGCTTCGAAAGACAGGCCACGCAGGATGTGGCTGCCGCCGTAGTACTGGTGCAGGGTGTCGATTTTAAGCATGTCATGTCCTCGATTGATCATCGGCCCAGATACACCTCGACCACCCGCTCATCCGCCTGCACCTGCTCCAGCGACCCTTCTGCCAGCACACTGCCCTGGTGCAGCACCGTGACATGGTCGGCGATGCTGCCGACAAAGCCCATGTCATGCTCCACCACCATCAACGAATGCGTGCCAGCCAGGCCCTTGAACAACTCGGCGGTGAACTCGGTCTCGGCATCGGTCATGCCCGCCACCGGTTCATCCAGCAACAGCAACTTCGGCTCCTGCACCAGCAGCATGCCGATCTCCAGAAACTGCTTCTGCCCGTGCGACAGCAAGCCAGCCTGGCGCTGGGCCAGGGGCAGCAGGCGCAAGGTGCTCAGCACCTCTTCGATGCGCTGGCGTTGCTCGCCGCTCAGCCGCGCTGCCAGGCTGGCCCATACCGACTTGTCGGCCTTCAGCGCCAGCTCCAGGTTTTCGAACACTGTCAGCGCCTCGAATACCGTGGGCTTCTGGAACTTGCGGCCAATGCCGGCCTGGGCGATCTGGTATTCGCTCATGCGGGTCAGGTCGAGGGTGTCGCCAAAGAAAGCGCTGCCGGTGTCAGGGCGAGTCTTGCCGGTGATCACGTCCATCATCGTAGTCTTGCCGGCGCCGTTGGGACCGATGATGCAGCGCAGCTCGCCCACGCCGATGTACAGGTTCAGCGCGTTGAGCGCCTTGAAACCATCGAAGCTGACGCTGATGTCTTCAAGGCTCAGCACCGTGCCGTGGCGGGTGTCGAGGCCAGCCTTGCGGCTTTGGCCCAGGCCGATGGCGTCGCGACCGGCGCCGAGGTGGTCGAACACCGGCTCCAACATGAATTCCGGGTGAACCGGGGGCACGCCTCTCATGGCTGGCTCCTTTTCTTCAACAGGCCGACCACGCCCTTGGGCAGGTACAGGGTGACAAGAATGAACAGTGCGCCCAGGAAGAACAGCCAGAACTCCGGGAAGGCCACGGTGAACCAGCTTTTCATGCCATTGACCAGGCCGGCGCCGAGCAACGGGCCGATTAGCGTGCCGCGCCCGCCCAAGGCCACCCACACGGCGGCTTCGATGGAGTTGGTCGGCGACATTTCGCTGGGGTTGATGATGCCCACCTGTGGCACATACAACGCCCCGGCCAGGCCGCACAGCACGGCGCTCAGGACCCACACCAGCAGCTTGAAGCCGCGTGGGTCGTAGCCGCAGAACATCATGCGGTTTTCGGCATCGCGCACCGCCGTGAGCAGGCGGCCGAACTTGCTGCGGGTCAGGCGCCAGCACAGGTACAAGCTGGCCAGCAAAAGGCCGACCGTGAGCAGGAACAGCACCGCGCGAGTGCCTTGCGCGGTAATGTCGAAGCCGAGGATGGTGCGGAAGTTGGTGAACCCGTTGTTGCCGCCAAAGCCGGTTTCGTTGCGGAAGAACAGCAGCATGCCGGCGAAGGTCAGGGCTTGGGTCATGATCGAGAAGTACACGCCCTTGATCCGCGAGCGGAAGGCGAACCAGCCGAACACCAGCGCCAGCAGCCCCGGTGCCAGCACCACCAGGCACAGGGCCCAGGCAAAATGCTGGGTGCCGGCCCAGTACCACGGCAGCTCGGTCCACGACAGAAAGGTCATGAACCCCGGCAGGCCGTCGCCGGCCGCCTGGCGCATCAGGTACATGCCCATGGCATAGCCGCCCAGGGCGAAGAACAGGCCATGGCCCAGCGACAGCAGCCCGGCATAGCCCCAGACCAGGTCCAGGGCCAGGGCGACGATGGCGTAACAGAGGATCTTGCCGACCAGGGTCAGGGTGTAGGCCGACACCTGCAGGGCATGGTCCGCCGGCAGCAGCGAGAGCAGCGGCAGGGCGACGAGCAGCAGCACGACGACGGCGCCGATGGCCAGGGTCAGGCGTGGCCCGGCCTTTTGCGTAGCGGTGACAAGCAGTGGCTGGTTCATCAGTCGATTACCCGTCCCTTGAGAGCGAACAGGCCTTGCGGACGCTTCTGGATGAACAGAATGATCAACGCAAGGATGAGGATCTTGCCGAGCACGGCACCGATCTGCGGCTCCAGCAGCTTGTTGGCGATGCCAAGGCCGAAGGCGGCCCACAGGCTGCCGGCCAGTTGCCCCACGCCACCCAGCACCACCACCAGGAACGAGTCGATGATGTAGCTTTGGCCCAGATCGGGGCCGACGTTGCCGACCTGGCTCAGGGCTACGCCGCCGAGCCCGGCGATGCCAGAACCCAGGCCAAAGGCGAGCATGTCGACGCGCCCGGTGGACACCCCGCAGCAAGCCGCCATGTTGCGGTTCTGGGTGACTGCGCGCACGTTCAGGCCCAGCCGCGTGCGGTTGAGCAGCAGCCAGGTGAGCAGGACCACGGCCAGGGCGAAACCGATGATCACCAGGCGGTTGTACGGCAGCACCAGGTTGGGCAGCAGTTGAATACCGCCGGACAGCCAGGCCGGGTTGCTCACCTCGACGTTCTGCGCGCCGAACAGCAGGCGAATGGCCTGGATCAGGATCAGGCTGATGCCCCAGGTAGCCAGCAGGGTTTCCAGTGGGCGGCCGTACAGGTGGCGGATGACCGTGCGCTCCAGCGCCATGCCCACACCGGCACTGACCGCGAAGGCCACCGGCAGGGCGATCAGCGGGTAGAACTCAATGGCGCCTGGGGCGTAGCGCTGCAGCAGCACCTGGACCATGTAGGTGCTGTACGCGCCGAGCATCAGCATCTCGCCGTGGGCCATGTTGATCACCCCGAGCAGGCCAAAGGTGATCGCCAGGCCGAGCGCCGCCAGCAGCAGGATCGAACCCAGCGAAAGGCCACTGAACGCCTGGCCGAGCAGTTCGCCGACCAGCAGCTTGCGCTTGACCTGGGCCAGGCTGGTTTCGGCGGCGGTGCGTACGCCGGCATCGGCTTCCGCATCCGGTTGCAGCAGCGCTTCGAGGCGGGTGCGGGCCAGCGGGTCGCCGGTTTCCCCCAGCAGGCGCACGGCGGCCAGGCGAACGGCGGGTTCGCTGGCGCCCAGTTGCAGGTTGGCCAGGGCCAGGCCCAGGGCTGCGTGGACGGCGGCGTCCGGCTCGGCGGCGAAGCGCCGGTCGAGGAAGGCCATCTGCGCCGGTTGTGCGCTTTTTTGCAGGTGTTGGGCGGCGGCCAGGCGGGTGTCGCTGTTGTCGCTGAGCAACTGGTGGCTGGCCAGGGCGTTGTCGATCAGGCCGCGCAGGCGGTTGTTCAGGCGTAACTTGCGGGTGTCATCGGCGGCGATGCGGCCTTGGCGCAGTTCATTCAGCAGTGGCAGGCGCGCGGCATCGGGTTGCGCCGCCCAGCCTTCGAGCAGACGGGCTTGCTCGCCGGGCTTGGCGGTAAGGAAGAATTCGCCCTCGCTGGCCTGGGTTGCCAGCGGCAGTAGCAGGAGCAGGGTGAGCAGGAGTCTGAGCATGCGGGTAATCCTGGAGATCGGCGGTGGATACATCGCGAGCCAGCTCGCTCCTACAGGGGAAACACCTCATTTGTAGGAGCGAGCTGGCTCGCGATGGGGCCGCATGGCGGCCCCAGTGCTCAGTTACCTTTCACTGCATAGTCCGGGCGCTTGTCGTTGCCCGGAATGAACGGGCTCCAAGGCTGCGCCCGCAGCGGCTGCTCGGTTTCCCACACCACGCTGAACTGCCCGTCATCCTGGATCTCGCCGATCATCACCGGCTTGTGCAGGTGGTGGTTGGTCTTGTCCATGGTCAGGGTGAAGCCCGAGGGCGCCTTGAAGCTCTGCCCGGCCAGCGCCTCACGCACCTTGTCGACGTCGGTGGACTTGGCTTTTTCCACTGCTTGCGCCCACATGTGGATGCCCACATAGGTGGCTTCCATCGGGTCGTTGGTTACGGCCTTGTCGGCACCCGGCAGGCCCTTGGCTTTGGCATAGGCCTTCCAGTCGGCGACGAACTTCTGGTTCACCGGGTTATCCACCGATTCGAAGTAGTTCCACGCCGCCAGGTGGCCCACCAGTGGCTTGGTGTCGATGCCGCGCAGCTCCTCTTCGCCCACCGAGAAGGCCACCACTGGCACGTCGGTAGCCTTCAGGCCCTGGTTGGCCAGCTCCTTGTAGAACGGCACGTTGGAGTCGCCGTTGACCGTGGAAATGACCGCCGTCTTGCCACCGGCGGAGAACTTCTTGATGTTGGCGACGATGGTCTGGTAATCGGCGTGGCCGAACGGCGTGTACACCTCTTCGATATCCTTGTCGGCCACACCCTTGCTATGCAGGAAGGCGCGCAGAATCTTGTTGGTGGTGCGCGGGTAGACGTAGTCGGTGCCCAGCAGGAAGAAGCGTTTGGCGCTACCGCCGTCCTCGCTCATCAAATATTCCACGGCCGGAATCGCCTGCTGGTTGGGCGCGGCGCCGGTGTAGAACACGTTCGGCGACATCTCTTCACCTTCGTACTGCACCGGGTAGAACAGCAGGCCGTTGAGCTCTTCGAACACCGGCAGCACTGACTTGCGCGACACCGAGGTCCAGCAGCCGAACACCACGGCGACCTTGTCCTGGGTCAGCAACTGACGGCTCTTTTCAGCGAACAGCGGCCAGTTGGAGGCTGGGTCGACCACTACCGGCTCGAGCATCTTGCCGTTCACACCGCCCTTGGCGTTGATTTCGTCGATGGTCATCAGCGCCATGTCCTTGAGCGAGGTCTCGGAAATGGCCATGGTCCCGGAAAGCGAATGCAGGATGCCGACCTTGATGGTCTCGGCGGCCTGGATGCTCCAGCTCAGGCCCATCGCCGCAATCGATGCGCTGAGGGTAAAAGCCTTGATCAGACTGCGACGCTTCATGTGCTCTCTCCGCTGAGTTCTTTTAGGGTGTTGGGCAGCGGGGAGGGGCGTTGCAAGGGGTGTGCCTAGTGGCGAAACTGGCGTAATAGAAGGGTTGTGCGAGGTGATGGGGCGTTGGCGAGGTCCAGCTTGGTGCCTGGAATATTTGTGTGCACAGGATTGGGGCCGCATAGCGGCCCCCGAGGCCATCAGCCGTTACGCACAGCCGTGCGTGGATGGCGTCTGCTGCGCACGAACTGATACGTCACCGCCAGAATCATGAACCAGATCGGCGTCACTACCAGCGCCGAGCGGGTGTCGGCCTCCAGGCTCAGCAGCACCAGGATGCCGGCGAAGAACACCAGGCACACGTAGCACATGAAGCGCCCGCCGGGCATCTTGTACTTCGACGCCTGGTGCAGCGCTGCGCGGTTTTTGCGGTACTTCAGGTACGACAGCAGGATCAGCGTCCAGACGAACATGAACAGCACCGCCGACACCGTGGTCACCAGGGTGAACGCCTCGACCACGTCCGGTACCAGGTAGATCAGTACCGCGCCCAGCAACAGGCAGGTGCAGGAGAAGTACAGGCCGTTGGCCGGTACCGAGCGGCTCGACAGCTTCTCGAAGGCCTTGGGCGCATCACCCTCCTGGCTCAGGCCGTAGAGCATGCGGCTGGTGGAGAACACGCCGCTGTTGGCTGACGAGGCCGCCGAGGTCAGTACCACGAAGTTGATGATGCTCGCCGCTGCCGGCAGGCCCGCCAGCACGAACAGTTCGACGAACGGGCTCTTGCCTGGCACCACGTCGCGCCATGGGGTCACGGCCATGATCGCGATCAGCGCCAGCACATAGAACACGATGATGCGGATCGGGATCGAGTTGATCGCCCGCGGCAGGGTGCGCTCCGGGTTCTTCGCTTCGGCGGCGGTGGTACCCACCAGCTCGATGCCGACGAAGGCGAACACCGCGATCTGGAAACCGGCGAAGAAGCCCATCAGGCCATGGGGGAACATGCCGCTGTCATTCCACAGGTTGGCCAGCTGTGCGGTGCGCCCGCTGGGCGAGGTGAAGCCGGTGATCACCATGTACAGGCCAGTCGCGACCAGGCCAAGGATGGCGACGATCTTGACCAGGGCGAACCAGAATTCCAGCTCGCCGAACATTTTCACCGTCACTAGGTTCAGCGACAGCAGCAGCCCGACGCAGGTCAGCGCCGGTATCCACTGTGGCAAGTCGGGAAACCAGAACTGTGTGTAGGCGGCGATGGCGACCACGTCGGCGATGCCGGTGACCACCCAGCAGAACCAGTAGGTCCAGCCGGTGAAATAGCCGGCCCAGGGGCCGAGCAGGTCGGCGGAGAAGTCGATGAACGACTTGTAGTTCAGGTTCGACAGCAGCAGTTCGCCCATGGCGCGCATGACGAAGAACAGCATGAAGCCGATGATCATGTAGACGAAGATGATCGACGGCCCGGCCAGGCTGATGGTTTTGCCCGAGCCCATGAACAGGCCGGTACCGATCGCGCCGCCGATGGCGATCAGCTGGATGTGGCGGTTGGTCAGGTTGCGCTGCAGATGCTGTTCATCTGGCGTTGAGGGTGAGGTTTGCGTCATAGGCTGCATTCCCTTGTAAGGTCGGTCTTCTTGTCTGAGGTAGCCGGCTAGGCTAACACGCGCGTTCCAGTTCAGGGCGCGACAGATCGACTCTACTTTTGGGTGGCAGCTGTGGGCTGCTGTGCAGCCCTTTCGCGACACAAGGCCGCTCCTACAATGATCGCGCATTCCTGTAGGAGCGGCCTTGTGTCGCGAAAGGGGCGCAAAGCGCCCCCGGCAATCTCAAGCCTGAACCAGCATCCGACGGTGCCTTACCACCAGGCTATCGACAACCCACATCACCACCATCGATACCCCCACCAGCGGGAACATCACCCCCAGCACCAGCATTACCCCCACCGCCGTCTTCCAGCGCGGCAGGTCATGACGCAGCGGCGGCACGCCCAGCCCACCGGCTGGCCGGCGCTTCCACCACATCACCAGGCCGCTCACCGAGCCCAGCAGAATCATCAGGCACACCAGCAGTATGACGACCTGGTTGAACGCCCCGAACATCTTGCCTTCATGCAGCATCACGCCCATCTCGGTGGCGCGGGCGACCGGGCTGTAGTCCTGCCAGCGCACATCGGCCAGAACCTTGCCGGTGTATTGATCGACATGCAAGGTAGCATCGTTGCGCGGGTCGTCGGCGAACACGGCAATGGTGAACACCCCGTCGGCGGTGGTGGGCAGGGTGATGCTGTAGCCCGGCTCGACCTGGCGCGAAGTGGCGATATCCTCGACCTGCTGCACGCTCACCTGAGGCGCTGCGGGCATGTCTGACATCATGGAGTGGCCGGCGTGTTCGGCGTGTGCGCCAGACTGCGGCATTGGCGTGTTTTCCATCGCCCAGGGCACGGTTTGGCGGTGTGCGTTGTTCAGCTCACCCGCCTGTTGGTCCGACTTGGGCACGTCGTTCCACATGGCGGCCGGGAAGCGGTTCCACAAATCGGCATACTGCTTGCCCCACAGGCCGGTCCAGGTCATGCCGCTGACCAGCATCAGCAACAACAGGGCCGAACCCCAGAAGCCAGTTACCGCATGCAGGTCGCGCCAGAACAAGCGGCCGCGCGCACTGAACCGGGGCCACAGCACGCCAGCGCCATTGCGTCCGCGTGGCCACCACAGGTACAGGCCCGACACCACCAGCACGATGCCCCAGCCGGCGGCCAGTTCCACCAGGCGGTCGCCGAGCGTGCCGACCATCAGTTCACCATGCAGCGCACGGGCGATGGCCTGCAGGTTCTGCTTGCCGTCCTGCTCACCGAGGACCTTGCCGTTGTAGGGGTCGACGAAAACGTTCAGTTCGCGCCCGCCGTCATGCACCACGAACTGTGCACTGCGCTCGGCGCTCAGTGGCGGCAGGTACTGGCCGACATGGCCCTTGGGGTAAGCCTGGCGTACTTCGGCCAGCATCATGTCCGCGCCCTGCCGGTGGTGGCCGGCTTCGACCACCATCAAGTCGCGGTACAGCAGCGGGTCGAGCTGCGGCTTGAACAGGTAGATGATCCCGGTGATCGCCAACAGGATCATGAACGGGGCCACGAACAGCCCCGCATAGAAGTGCCAACGCCAGGCCAGGTTATAGAAATTGCTGCGTGTTCCTCTCATGGGAACCTCCTGTTTGACCAGCTGATGGGCGCAACCGAAGCTGCGCCCGTTGTTGTTGTCAGAAGCTGAAATCGACCTTGGTCCAGAAGGTCCTGCCTGGCTCGTTGACCGGCTGAGGATCGGTAGCCGGGTAGCCGAACCCGGCGTTCCCGGCCAGGTTCAAGTGCTCGGCGTAGGTTTTGTCGAACAGGTTGTCGACCCCTGCGCTGAGCTTGAGGTTGTTGTTCACCTTGTAGGCGCCGTTGAGCGAGAACACGCCGAAGCCGGCGCTCTTGTCGTAGTCCTTGCCGACCACGTTGCCTTGGTTCTCGGCAATGCGGTTTTGCGCCGCCACCAGCCGCCACAGTGCGCCGACGCTCCACACATCGCGGCTGTAGGTCAAGCCCAGACGGCTTTCCAGTGGTGGCATTTGGGGTAGCGCTTTGCCATCACTGCTGTTCTTGCCCCAAGCGTAGGCCAGCGTGGCGTCGGCCTTCCAGTTTTCGGTCAGCAGGTAGGCCGCGCCCAGTTCGCCGCCCATGATGCGGGCGTCGATGTTCTGTGCCCGGGAAGTGCTCATGCCCATCATGCCGGTGCGGTAGTCGAACAGGATGTAGTCGCGGATCTGCCCGACATAGCCCGACGCCCAGGCCTCCAGGCGTTCGGTGCGGTACTGGATGCCGAAGTCGAGTTGGGTGGTCTTCTCTGGCTTGATGCCGTCGAAGGCGTTGGCCGCCCCAGGCGGTGCCAGCTTGGGCGAGAACAGCTCCCAGTAGTCAGGGAAGCGCTGGGCATGGCCGAGGCCAATGTAAGTGGTGGCCGGGAGGGCTGCCAGGTCGTGCTCGTAGCGGATAAAACCGCTGGGCAGGGTGTCGGCGCGGGTATCGCCTTCGGTGGCGCTGCCTTTACGGAAGTCACGGGCTGAGGCGCGGTCCAGGCGGGCGCCGGTAATCAGCCGGTCTTCACCGCTGACATACCAGGTCAGTTCGCTGAAAGCGCCGTAGTTGTGGAAGTCGGCGTCCTTGGTCCAGGCCTGGCCCTTGTGTGCGTCCACACCCATGCCGCCACGCTGGCGATGTTCGTTGGTTTGCGCGTCGATGCCGCTGATCAGCTGCACATCGGCCCAGCGCCAGGTGGCTTTGATGCGTGCGCCCAGGGTGCGGCGGTCGACGTTGCTGACCATCGGCATGCCCATCATGCCGCTGCCCGACGGTGTGCGCAGGCTGTAGTTGTCCATCACATGGTCGGCGTAGTTGTAGTAGACCTGTGCCTCGACCTTGTCGAGCACCTCGCCGAGGTTGGACTTTTCAAAGCGCAGGCCCAGACTTTCGCGCTTGAACTGCGAGCCGTCCATGCCGCGCCCGGCGTAGCGGGCCTCGCCATCGCCCTTGCCGGCGGTCAGCTCCAGCAGGGTGTCCTGGTCTGGCGTCCAGCCGAGGGCGACATCGCCGTTCCACTTTTCCCAGCGCGATGGCACGGTGTCGTCGTTGCCGTCGTGGTAGTCATCCGAGCGTGACTGGTTGCCGACGAAGCGGGCGTAGGCCTGGCTGTTGCCGGCGGCGGCATCCAGCACTTTGTCGAAGCGGCCGTTGGAGCCGGCCAGCAGGCTGGCGTTCACGCGGCTGCCGAGGGCGCCGAACTTCTCGGGCTCGCGCTCGAAGAGGATGGTGCCTGCCGAACCACCGGGGCCCCAGATCACGCTTTGCGGGCCTTTGATCACAGTCAGGCGGTCGTAGGTTTCCGGCGAAATGTAAGAGGTGGGCGCGTCCATGCGGTTAGGGCAAGCGCCCAGCATCAGGCCGCCGTTGGTGAGGATGTTCAGGCGTGAGCCGAACATGCCCCGCAACACCGGGTCGCCGTTGGTGCCGCCGGCACGGATCGCCGAGAAGCCTGGGATGGTCTTCAGGTAGTCGGCGCCGTCGCTGGCCGGCACCGGTTGGCGCGGGTCTTTCGGGTTGGTGACCACGGTCAGTGGCGAACTGGGCGCCACGGCAGTGATGACCGTCGGGCTCAGCTCGGGTGCGTCGTGCGCATGGCCTTCATGGCCAGGGTCGGCGGCCAGGGCCACGGGCGCGAGCAGCGAGCCGCACACGGCGGCGAGAGTCCCACGCAGGGACAAGGCAAAAACAGGGGTGCAGCCGGACATAATGATTCCAGTCGATCAGTCATGAGTTAGCGCGAAGCCTCCTGGCTCCGTGCGCAAAATGTGGGTTCAGACGCTGATCGAGGAAGGCGGGGCGCGGCTGCGCGCACCGGGGAATACAGCCTGCCGGGCATGGCCCTGGTGCGTTGGCGCAAGCAGATGGCTGGTGGGGATTACGCTGCCGGCACTGAGCGGGCTGAGGGCCTGGGGCAGGGCCGGGCAATTGAACAACAGGCTGCAGTAACCGCACTTTTCCCACATCACGTGCAGTTGGCCATCGCCGCCATGGCCGTGATGGCTGTCGCCGCCATGCTGATGGGCAGCCGCCATCGGCATGTCCATTGGCATGCTCATGCCGGCGTGGTGGTCCATCGGCATCGACTGGGAAATCAGCGGGCCGATGAAGATCATCCACATGGCGAACAGGCTCAGCCATCCGCCACCGGCGCGCCTGCGGTCAGGGCGGGTGGTACGGCTGATGCTGTTGCGCGGCAGGCTCATGGCGAGTGCCTGTCAGCAGGTGTCAGTGCGCGTGTTCGTGGGCTTGCGGTTGATCCGCTGGCGCCTGCTTCTGCACAGCCACTTCGACGGTGATGTCGCCGGCCTTTTCGAAATGCAGGGTCAACGGGAAGCGTTTGCCATCCGTGAGCAGGCTGCGGTCCTTGGGCTGCATCAGCATCACATGGTAGGCGCTGGGGGCGAAGGTCAGGTCCTTGCCGGCAGGCACCACCACGCTGGGCACCTGTTGCATCTTCATGGCGCCGCTGGCGCTCATGGTATGTTCGTGCAGTTGCGCGTCATCGCTGATGGGGCTGTCGACACTGAGCAGGCGGTCGTCGGCCTGGCCATTGTTGTGCACCACGAAATACGCGGCGACGTTGGGCGCGTTGGGTGGCAGCTGCAGCGACCAGGGGTGGGCAATGTGCAGGTCACCCACGCTGTATTCGTGGGCATTGGCAAAGGCGCCAGGCAGCAGCAGGGCGGCCATGACGAGGGCGTGCTTGAGCATGGTGAATCTCCGTTTCTGTTCAGGTTCAGGCAGACAGCGTGATGAACTCAGGCCAGCGGAGAGGCACGGGGGTTTAGCGCAGGCCAGAGTTGGCGCGGCGTGGGTTGGTACTTGGCAGGCGGCGGCAACAGGCCGGCGAGCAGTGTCGGCGGGTTGTGCAACTGTGGCGGGTAGCCGGGCAGGGCCAGCAGCGGCGCGGCGCCAGAGCAGCACCAGCAATTCATCATGCTGGCGCTGTCGTCGCTTTGCGGGCTGAGGTCGATCTTGGCCAGGGCCTGGACATCGACGTTGGCCTTGTTGGCCATGCTGGAACAGAAAGCCCCCCACAGCAGCTGCTCGGCCGGGCCCTTGGGCGCAGCAGAGGACAGCGGCATGGCCAGCAGGTTGAACAGCACTGCAAGGCAGGCTATCCAGGCAATGTGCCGACGTGGGGGCATGGAGAGATCCGGTCAGGAATCGTGGTGGGTATTGTAAGGCGGAGTATAGGTAAAAATGACGGGGTGCGGTGAAGTGACGCAGGTGGTCGGGTAACGGGGCTGCTGCGCAGCCCATCGCGACACAAGGCCGCTCCCACAAGGACCGCGTACCGTTGGGCAGCGGTCCCTGTAGGAGCGGCCTTGTGTCGCGATGGGGCGCAAAGCGCCCCCGACAATCTCAAGCCTTGTTACGGCCCATCAACCCGCGCACGGTCTCTTGCAGGTCCGCCGGCAACACCACCACCTTGGCATTGTTGCTGCCCGCCAGGTTCTCCATGGCCCCGATATAGCGCTCGCCCAGCAGGTACATGGCCGGCACGGTCTCGTTGCCCACCGCTTCCTTGACCAGCGAAATCGCCCGCGCCGAGGCCTCGGCCAGGCTGATCTGCGCCTCGGCATCCAGCCTGGCTGCCTGCAGGCGTGCTTCGGCTTCAAGGATCGCTGCCTGCTTGGCACCTTCGGCGCGGGTTACATCGGCCTTGCGCTCACGCTCGGCGGCGGCCTGGCGTTCCATGGCCAGTTGCATGTTTTCCGAAGGCTTGATGTCCTGGATTTCCACCGAACGCACGGTAACGCCCCAGTCTTCGGTCTGCTCGGACATTGCCTCGCGCAGGCGGGCCTTGATCTGCTCGCGGCTGGACAACGCTTCGTCCAGGTCCATGGCGCCGACGATGGCGCGCAACGAGGTCATCGTCAGGCTGGTGACAGCGAACGAGAAATTCTGCACGCCATACGAGGCTTTCTGCGGGTCGACCACCTTGGCGAAGCACAGGGCGTTGGCGACGATTACGGCGTTGTCCCTGGTGATGATTTCTTGCTGTTGCACATCGAGGATGATGTCCTTGGTCGGCAGGCGGTAGGCGACCACGTCCATGTACGGGATGAGAATGTTCAGGCCCGGTTTGAGCGTGCTGTGATAGCGGCCCAGGCGCTCGACGATCCATTCCTCGCCTTGGGGCACGATGCGCACCCCTTTGAACACGGTGATCAGGACGAACAGGGCGATGGCGCCGACGACGATGAGGCTGGTCATGGTGCTTTAATTCCTTTTTGTGCGGATTCAGGCCCGGACGACGCGGGCGGTGTTCCCCTCGATGGCGGTCAGGCGCACCCGTTCGCCGGCCGGGATTTCGCTGTCAGCGATGCATGTCCATTCTTCGTTGCCGAGAATCGGCTTCTGGAAACGCACACGGCCTTTGTGGAACTCCGACACCCCAGCGGTCAGCAGGCCCACTTCGCCGATCACGCTGTCGGCGGTCCAGCGCACATCTGGCTGCTTGCGTCGGAACAGCTTGAACCAGAGCGCCGTGGTGACTGATGACAGCAGTACCCACAGCAGCACCTGCATGTCCAGTTGCAGGCTGGGAGCAGCGAGCGAGATCAGCGAGACCAACACGGCACCGATGCCGAACCAGAGGATGAAGAACGTCGGCAGGACCAGTTCGAGCAGGATCAGCGCGATGCCGAAGACCAGCCAGATCCACCATTGCATTTCCATATGGGTGAAACCTTGCGGGGGAGGGGTGTTGAGTTTAAGGGAGGACAGTGATGCAGCGCCATTTGACAAGTTGCCAGAAAGATCCGAAATGGTTGTAGGACCGCCGCCGTACGTAGTTTGAGATTACAGGTCGAGCGCTGCAGCCAGGTCTGAGGGTGATTCGAATGCTCGGTCCACATCCGGCAAAGCTGGCCGCTTCAGTACCAACACCGGTACGCCCAACTCCCGTGCTACCTCCAGCTTTGGCTCGGTCGCTACGCTGCCGCTGTTCTTGCTGATCAGCACATCGATGCTGCGACGCAGGAACAATGCCCGTTCATCCTCGATATGGAACGGCCCGCGTGCACCGATCACTTCGCAGCGCTCATTGCCTGGGCAGGCTTCCAGCGCCCGCAAAGTCCAGAACTGCTCCGGCGGAATCTCGCCCAGGTGTTGCAACGGCTCGCGGCCTAGCGTGAACAGAGGCCTGCGGAACGGCTTGAGTGCCTCGCTCAGCCCCGCCCAGTCCTCGACCTCACGCCAGTCGTCCCCCGCTTGCGCTTGCCAGGCCGGGCGGCGCAAGGCCCAGCACGTGACGCCGGCGCTACGCGCAGCGCTGGCAGCATTGCGGCTGATCTGTGCAGCGTAGGGGTGGGTGGCATCGACCAGTAGGGTGATACCCGCCTCGCGCAGGTAGTTGGCCAAGCCCTCGGCGCCGCCAAAGCCGCCGACCCGTACCTGGCATTGCAGGTCCTGCGGTACGCGGCCGATACCGGCCAGGCTGTAGACATGCTGCGGGCCGAGGCGACGAGCGATGGCCAGGGCTTCAGTGACACCGCCCAGCAGCAGGATGCGCGCGGTCATTGCACACCTGCCCGGCCAACGATACCGCCTTGGCGGTCGATGGCGAACACTTCCACTTGCACCTGCGCCGGCACCACGCTGCGGGCGAACGCCAGGGCGTGGGCGCATACCGCGTCCCCGAGGGCAATGCCGGCCGCATGCGCCAGCGCGAGCGCTTGCTGGCTAGTGTTGGCGCCGATGATGGCGGCCTGCAGCGCTGCGTCAGCACCAATGTCTGCAGCCCAGCCCGCCAGTTGCGGCAGATCGATGCTGGAATGGCGGCTGTGCAGGTCCATGTGCCCGGCGGCCAGTTTGCTGATCTTGCCAAAACCACCACACAGGGTCAGGCGCGGCACCGGCACTTTGCGCAGGTGCTTGAGCACCGCGCCGACAAAGTCGCCCATTTCGATCAGGGCGATTTCCGGCAGGCCGTAGACCCGGCGCATGGTGTCTTCGCTGGCGTTGCCAGTGCAGGCGGCGATATGCGTGTAGCCGTTGGTGTGGGCCACGTCGATACCTTGGTGGATCGAGGCGATATAGGCCGCACAGGAGAACGGCCGCACGATGCCGCTGGTGCCGAGGATCGACAGCCCGCCGAGGATGCCCAGGCGCGGGTTCATGGTCTTGAGTGCCAGCTGTTCGCCGCCCTGCACGTTGACCGTGACCTCGAAGCCGCCGAAGTAGCCGCATTCGTCGGCCAGGCGTTGCAGGTGCTCGCTGATCATGCGGCGCGGCACCGGGTTGATGGCCGGCTCACCCACCGCAAGCACCAGCCCCGGCCGGGTCACGGTGCCGACACCGCTGCCGGCGACAAAGCGGATGCTTGGCTCGTCCAGCAAGCGCACCTGGCTGTAGAGCAGGGCGCCGTGGGTCACGTCCGGGTCGTCGCCAGCGTCCTTGAGTGTGCCGGCTTCGGCGCTTTCGCCGGCTAATCGGCAGAACTCCAGGCGCATCTGCACCACCTTGCCCTTGGGCAAGGTAATGCTGACGGCATCGCTGGTTTCGCCGCTCAGCAGCAAGCGAGCGGCCGCCAGGCTGGTGGCGGTGGCGCAGCTGCCGGTGGTCAGGCCGCTGCGCAGGGGCGCGGGCTGTTCGCGGGTCTCTTCACGCATCGGCGGGCTTCACCACATCCAGCAGGGTGATCGGCAGCGCCTGGCGCCAGGTGTCGAACGCACCCAAGGGCTGGGCGTGGGCGACATGGATGCGGGTCAGCTCACCACCGTGCTGCTCGCGAAAAGACGCCAGGGCCAGTTCGCTTTGCAGGGTTACCGCGTTGGCTACCAGCCGTCCACCGGGGCGCAGGCTGGCCCAGCACAGGTCGAGCACACCCTCGCGGGTGACGCCGCCGCCGATGAAGATCGCATCCGGGCGTTCCAGGCCTTGCAGTGCCGCTGGGGCCTTGCCGCGCACCAGCTGCAGGCCGGGTACACCCAATGCATCGCGGTTATGTTCGATGAAGCCTTGGCGGCCTTCGTCGGCCTCGATGGCCAGCGCGCGGCAGGCCGGGTGGGCGCGCATCCATTCGATGCCGATCGAGCCGCAGCCCGCGCCCACGTCCCACAGCAGTTCACCGGGCTGCGGCGCCAGGCGCGCCAGGGTGATGGCGCGAACATCGCGTTTGGTCAGTTGGCCGTCATGCCGGAAGGCGCTGTCCGGCAGCCCGGCCAGCCGGTGCAGACGCGGCGCTTCGGGCGTGGCCAGGCATTCGATGGCCACCAGGTTGAGCGCTGCGATATCGGCGTGTGGCCAGTCTTGGGCGGTGCCGGCCAACACACGTTCGTGCGGGCCTCCCAGGTGTTCGAACACACGCAGGCGGCTTGGCCCGTAGCCACGCTCGCGCAGCAGCGTGGCAATGGCCGCCGGGCTGTCGCCGTCGTTGCTCAGCACCAGCAAACGTACGCCGCTGTGCAGGTGAGCATTGAGCGCCGCCAGGGGGCGGGCTACCAGAGACACCACCTGCACATCCTGCAGCGGCCAGCCCAGGCGGGCGGCGGCCAGTGCGCAAGAGGTGGGCATCGACAGTACGCGCATTTCATCGGCGGGTACCTGGCGTGCAAGGCTGGCACCGACGCCGTAGAACATCGGGTCGCCGCTGGCCAGTACGCACACGGGCTCGCCACGCAGGGCCAGCACCGGGGCCAGCGAAAACGGGCTTGGCCAGCCCAGCCGCTCGCCGGGCACGCAGCGCGGTAGCAGGGCCAGCTGGCGTGGGCTGCCGAAGATCCGCGCAGCGCCCAACAGCGCACGCCGGGCCTGTTTGCCCAGGCCACTGAAGCCGTCTTCGCCGATGCCTACTACTGTCAGCCAGGGTGCCATGTGTACCTCTTCAATATGTTGGAGCTGCATGGCAGCCCCAACATTTCAGCTAAAACTCGAACGGTGCTCGACCACCGGCTTTTCATGCCGCCGGACAAAGCAGGCATAATACCGCGCCTTCTACACTCAAGCGCATTTTCACAGATTGCCGGATACCCCTTTGACGCAGGCCCATGCCCCCAACGTTTCGTCTCGCCCCTCGGCCTGCCCGGGGTTGTGGCGCATCGTCAGTGCCCGTGATGGCGGCATCTGCCGCATCAAGCTGCCTGGCGGCCTGCTGCTGGCCGAGCAGGCCGAAGCGGTAGCGGCGGCAGCTGAGCGTTTTGCCGGTGGTGTGATCGAGGCCACCAACCGTGGCAACCTGCAGATCCGCGGCATTGGCAGCGAGCATCGTGCTTTGGTCGAGACCCTGCTCGCAGCCGGCCTGGGCCCGCGCGAGGCGGCCGGTGACGATGTGCGCAACCTGATGCTCAGCCCGCTGGCCGGGCATGACCCGGCCATGCTGCTGGACGCGCGGCCGCTGGCC
Organism: Pseudomonas sp. NBRC 111140; assembly: GCF_001320885.1. Classification (NCBI taxonomy): domain Bacteria; kingdom Pseudomonadati; phylum Pseudomonadota; class Gammaproteobacteria; order Pseudomonadales; family Pseudomonadaceae; genus Pseudomonas; species Pseudomonas sp. NBRC 111140. The sequence continues at coordinate 36,880 of NZ_BCBQ01000031.1, read as the reverse complement.
GGGCAGATCCTCGACCTGCTGGAAGGCACCCCGCGCTTTCACCAGTTGTCGGCCAAGTTCGCCGTGCAACTGGATGCTGGCGAACGCCTGGCCATGCTTGAGCACCCCCATGACTTGTGGCTATCGCCCCTACGCCTGCTGCAGCAGACCTGGCTGGCGTTTGGTTTGGCGGGCTGCCCGGCGGACGGCAAAGTGCTCGGCGCGGTGCCGCTGGCGCAGGGCCTGGCGCTGGTGCGCGCAGTGCTGGAACGCTTCCTCGACCTGGCAACCCCGACGCAGTCGCGCATGCGCCAGTTGCTTGAAGTGCACTCGGCAACTGATTTCGTCGACGGGCTGGGCCTGGATATCCGCCGTGATGCCGCCGTGCTCGGATGGCGCCGTGAAGAGCACCGCGCCTCGTGGTTGGGCACGCTGCCCCAGACGCACGGTGTTGCCCTTGGCGTGGCCCCGCCGCAAGGCCGCCTGACCCCCGCCATGCTGCGTGGTGCCGCGCGCATTGCCCGCGAACTGGGCGATGGCAGCCTGCGTCTGAGCCCCTGGCAAAGCCTGGTGCTGACCAACCTGCAAGCACAACACATCGACCAAGCCCAAGCCGAACTGTCTGCGCTGGGTTTGCTGTGCCATGACCACGAACCCCTGGCGCGCATCAGCGCCTGCACCGGTGCCAGCGGCTGCGCCAAGGCCCTTGGCGAGACCAAGGCCGACGCCGTTGCCTTGGCCGCGCTGCTGGGCCCTGGCGTGCCCGCCAGCGTGCACCTGTCCGGTTGCCCTCGTTCCTGCGCCGTGGCCCATGTTGCCCCGGCCACGCTGCTGGCCCGTTCGCCGGGCCGTTACGACCTGTACCTGCGTGATGCGCGCCAGCCGGGCTTCGGTGCCCTGCGCGCCACCGACCTTACCTTGAATGAAGCAGGCGCCATGCTCGACCTGCCGACGGAGCACCTTGATGATTGACTACATCCGCGATGGTCAGGAGATCTATCGCAATTCCTTTCGGATCATCCGAGAGGAAGCCAAGCTTGAGCGGATCCCCGCCGACCTGGAAAAGCTCGCCGTGCGCGTGATCCACGCCTGCGGCATGGTCGACGCCATCGATGGCCTGCAGTTTTCCGAAGGTGCCGGACGGGCCGGGCGAGAGGCGCTGCTCAACGGCGCGCCGATCCTGTGCGATGCGCACATGGTGGCCGAAGGCATTACCCGGGCCCGGCTGCCAGCAGACAACAAAGTCATTTGCACCCTGCGCGACCCCAGCGTGCCGGGCTTGGCCAAAGACGCCGGCAACACCCGTTCCGCCGTGGCCCTGGAGCTGTGGCGGCCGTACCTGGAAGGCAGCGTGGTGGTGATCGGCAACGCCCCCACCGCCCTGTTCTACCTATTGGAAATGCTCGATGCTGGCGCACCCAAGCCTGCGCTGATCCTCGGCTTTCCGGTCGGTTTCGTCGGTGCTGCCGAGTCCAAGGCCATGCTCGCCGCTGACAGCCGCGGCGTGCCGTTCGTGATCATGCAAGGCCGCCTGGGCGGTAGCGCGATGGCTGCCGCCGCGGTCAACGCCCTGGCCACGGAGGTGGAATGATGCTGCCGCGTGGACGACTGCTGGGCCTGGGCGTGGGCCCTGGCGACCCGGAACTGATTACCCTCAAGGCCTTGCGCCTGCTGCGCGAGGCGCCGGTGGTCGGTTACTTCGTGGCCAAGGGCAAGCGTGGTAACGCTTTTGGGATCATCGAAGCACACCTGCAGCCCGAGCAGACCCTGCTGCCGCTGGTCTACCCGGTAACCACCGAAGCCCTGCCGGCGCCGCTGTCCTATGAGCAGGTGATCAGCGACTTCTACGACGAAGCCAGCGTGCAAGTGGCCGAGCACCTGGATGCCGGCCGCGACGTGGCGGTGATCTGCGAAGGTGACCCGTTCTTCTACGGCTCCTACATGTACCTGCATGACCGCCTGGCGCAGCGCTATGAGGCCGAAGTGATCCCCGGTGTCTGCTCGATGCTTGGTGGTGCTTCGGTACTGGGCGCGCCGCTGGTGTACCGCAACCAGAGCCTGTCGGTATTGTCTGGTGTGTTGCCCGCCGAAGAGCTCAAGCGCCGCCTGGCCGATGCCGATGCAGCGGTGATCATGAAGCTTGGGCGCAATTTCCCCAAGGTGCGCGAAGTGCTGGCCGAACTGGGCCTGGACGGGCGTGCGCTGTATGTGGAGCGGGCGACCATGGCCAACCAGAAGATCGTGCCGCTGGACCAGGTCGACCCGCAGTCGTCGCCGTACTTCTCGCTGATCATCGTGCCGGGGGAAAAATGGCAGGGTTGAACATGCACAAGGCACCGGCAATCGTCATCCTTGGCCCGGGTAGCCTGGCCACCGCGCAGCGAATCCAGCAGTGCTACCCACAGGCCACAATCCATGGCCTGCAGGGGCGTGTCGAGGGGGCAGACCAGTCGTACACCGCGTTCGGCGATACCCTGCGCGGGCTGTACCAGCAGGACATGCCGATCATTGCCCTGTGTGCTGCCGGTATCGTCATTCGCAGCCTGGCCAGCGTGCTTAGCGAGAAGGGCAGCGAGCCGCCGGTACTGGCCGTGGCCGAGGATGGCAGCGCGGTAGTGCCGTTGCTCGGTGGCCTCGGTGGGGTCAACCTGATGGCGCGCGAAATCGCAGAAGCGCTGGGCGTTGCCGCCGCCATTACCACCAGTGGTGAGCTGCGCTTCGGCACTTGCCTGTTGAACCCGCCGCAAGGTTACGCACTGGCGGACATCGAGCAAGGCAAGCGTTTCGTTTCCGATTTGCTGGCAGGTGAGTCGGTGCGCATCGAGGGTGACGCCCCGTGGTTGCAGCAGGTGCAGTTGCCCGCCAGCGAAGCGGCGCAGCGCACCATCCATGTGGGGCATCAGGTGCGCCCGGCCAACCGCGACGAACTGCTGATCCACCCGCGCTCGGTGGTCGTGGGGGTTGCCGGTGGCAACCTGCACAGCATGCGTGCGGCATTGCAGCAGGCCGGCATCGCCGAGCCATCGGTAGCCTGCGTGCTGGCGGACGAGCGCGCCATGGCCGACAGTGCCTTGCACGAGGCTGCGCAGACCTTGGGTGTCGCCTTGCGCTTTGCCAGCAACCCAGGCGACGTGGCCAGCATGGTTGCTGCGGCATTGCCCAATGCCGAGTTGATAACGCATGGGGATGTAGTCATCGCGGTGGCGCCTGCGCCGGTCGATGTAGCACAAATCGGCCGCCGTCGCGGTCGTCTGGCGGTTATCGGCCTTGGTCCAGGTGCGGCGCAATTGATGGTGCCGGTGGTCAAGGCCGAACTGGCACAGGCTGAGGATGTGCTCGGCTACGAAACCTACGTGCGCATGGCCGGGCCGTTCCGTGATGACCAGATCCTGCACTGCACCGACAACCGTGAAGAGATGCAGCGCGCCCGGCATGCCTTCGAGCTGGCGGCCCAGGGCCGTTCGGTGGTGGTGGTTTCGTCGGGTGACCCGGGCGTGTTCGCCATGGCCGCTGCGGTGCTTGAAGCGTTGCATGAGTCCAGCGACCCCGCCTGGCACCGCGTGGACCTTGAGATTCTGCCAGGGGTGTCGGCCTCGCTGGCAACCGCCGCCCAGGCGGGAGCACCGCTGGGGCATGACTTCTGCGTGATGTCGCTGTCGGACAACCTCAAGCCCTGGTCGATCATCGAAAAGCGCCTGGACCTGGCGGCTCAGGCCGACCTGGTGCTGGCGTTCTACAACCCGATCTCCAAAGCCAGGCCGCACCAGCTAGGGGTGGCGCTGGAGGTGGTGCGTCGGCACCGCGACGGGAGCACGCCTGTAGTCCTTGGTCGTGACATCGGTAGGCCGGGGCAGACGCTGAAGGTAGTCACCTTGGCCGAGCTGCAGCCAGAAATGGTCGATATGCGCACCATGGTGTTGGTCGGCTCCTCTACAACCTGCGTATTCCCTCGTCTGTCGGGCGGGGTATGGGCCTACACCCCGCGTTGGTACCCCACCACCAACTAGTTGCGTCGGAAACTCTTCAGCGCGCTGAATCGCCAGCGGGCTGGATAAGGTGATTGCCCCTGACTCAAGGGGCAACCATCAAGGAGTTTCTACATGTCCGATGAAACACAAGTCACCACCAACAACACCGCCATCCTGGTCGAAGGCAACCTGCTGGCCTGCGGCGCAGGTATGTCTGCGAAAAGCCGTCACGACGTCAAGAACGCCTTCCACTTCGCCACATTAGTGGCTGACAAAGCGTTCGATGCCGAAAAGCAGAGCCGGGAGTGGTACGACAAATTCATCGATGTGATGCGTGATCTTGGCTTTACCATCCCTCGACGCACCTTCGAGCTGGAAACGTCGGCGGAGCTGTCTGTCACCGTAGGCGCCGTTGCCGTCCGGGCGATCGGTGTTGCTGGCAACGCACTGCTGGGGGGCACCAAGCTGGGTGCTCTGGCCAAGATGGCCTTCGATAAAATGACCACCGTCGAAAACGACGTCAAGGTGCTCGACCACAAACGCAAGAACAAATCCAGGGGCATGGTTGGCCTGGCTGCCTGCATCGAAACAGAGAACAACGATGTGGTCATGGTCGTGAGCTGCATCCAGGCATCTGCCCCGACACTGGACGATGACGTGCTGGGCATCCAGTGGAAGCTGGACAAGACCCACTACTACGCCGGCACCGCGGTGCTCACGCTCAACAACTTCGTGTACAACAAAGTGCGCGAAACCGTGGAAAACAAACTCGGCGTGCGCAGCGTCGAGAACGTACTCCAATACGACATCTGATAGCGCGGCGGCGTTGCACCAACGCCGCCTTGTTCGCTTGTTTGCAATGAGACAAGACCATGAATAGTTCAGTTGAGCAGCTGATGTTGATTGGTGGAACGGCATTGCTGTATTCCACAGGCGCCACCGAGGAGCAACGCCAGGCCGCGTTCGACTCGATTCTTTACGCACAGTTGCTGGCCAACAAGAATGCCGGACCACGCTTTGATGACTACGAGCACTGGTACGCCGCCTACAGGGATGCGTACCGCCAACTTGGCTGGATCAAACTGGCCAGTACCCACGACTTCAAGCACTTGGGGCAACCCTTGCGCACCGCGCCGGTGCAGCCACTTGAGGCATGGCTGAGAATGCGCTCTATCCGTCACGAGGCCGTGCTGGCAGCGGTGAAAACGGGTTTGAGCCGATCACTGGAAGGTTTTGGCCACTTGCTGAAGTACAGCACGCAGGAGCAGACGCAGGGGGCGAAGCTTGTGATCGAGCTGGGCGTGCTCAAGGCAGGGCCGGTGCTGGATCTGTGCAGCATCTCGATGCAGGTCGGCAAGTCGATTTCGAATATCCCGCTGGGCACTTGGCTGAGTGAACAGGTGCTTCAAGGAGAGGCAGAGTTCAACGGCGTTTCCCTGGCATTGGATAACAGTCGGTTCCAACGCCAGCGCGATGAACTGCAGGCGTTGATGAAAACCAAGGATGCACAAGGCGCTTACCGGTTTGACCCTTATGCGCCGATAACGGGAGCACATCATGAGTGACGCCACGTCTGCCGTGATCGGCGCGGGCATCGTTTCGTTCTTGCCAGGTATTCCGGCCGCTTTGCAAAACAAGGTGAAACTGGCCCTGGCAATGGCCGAACGTGCTACCGAGACGGCGTTTCGAGAAGGGTTGATCGAGGACTGGTTTGCCTACTACCGCAACCAGCTCAAATATATGGGCTGGGATGCAGTGTCTGCCGAGCAGGTTCATTGGCCGGATGGACAGCGCGCCCGTCAGGCCGACCAGGTGCTGGAAACCATTGCGGCAACGGCTGGCGAGCACTTTGCCTCGGCGATCGGCATTTCCATGCGCAAGCTGTTGGCCAACCCGTCGGTGCTGCAGTCGCTTGAGCGGTGCGCCTACGAACGCCAGCATTTCCAGCTGCTGCCTTGCGCTCCGGCCGGTGCCAACCGGGTGGACATGGTGCTTTACCATGAAGCGGATGTGCGTTCGGCCTTCCGTGCAGGCTTCATCAGCCATAGGCGCAGCCATCGGAATGTGCGTGCGGAGTTGATACGTTTCAACATGCTGGCGTTCGAGCACAGCTTTTTGCCAAAAGTGCAGGAACGTGTCGTTCAGGTCTCTTTGCAACGCATTCTGGATTACGCCCTTTAGGGCACCAGGTAGCCCTTGATGCCGGTGAAGATGATTTGCGCAGCCAAGGCGCAGACGAACAACCCCATCAGCCGGCTGACGATCTGCAGCCCTTGGTCGCCAAGGATGCGTTCGATGCCGTGTGACAAGTACAGCACCAGGCCGACGGTAAAGCTGGCCAGCGCGATGCTGACGATGGCCAGCAATTTGTCATCCCAATGCGGCTGGCCCACGCCCATGACCAGCAGGGCGCCGATGGTGCCAGGGCCGACGGTCAGTGGAATGGTCAGCGGCACGATGGTCACATCCTGCTGCACGTTGTCGGCCTGCACCGCCGGCTTGCCCTGGGCCATACCCAAGGCAGAAATGAACAGCACGCTACCGGCCCCGATGCGGAAGGCGTCGGCGGTGATGCCGAAAATGCCGAAGATCACCCGCCCGAACAGGTACAGCAGCACGCTGGCGACCAAGGCTGCGAAGGCGACCTTCCAGGCCAGTTGCTTGCGCTCCTTGCTGGAGTGGCCGCGGGTCAGGCTGATGAAGCACGACAGCACGAAGAACGGGCTGTAGAGCACGAGCATTTTCAGGTAGACGCTGAACAACTCATGGAGCATGAGCACTATTCCTTGGGCAATCTGAAGCTTGCGCTCCCGCAGGGGCCGTATCGGGCTTTCGAATACTGTTCTCTGTGCGACAGCGTAGCCTAGGAAGTATGCGCCGGGTCTGCCTTGGCTTCGCGCTGGTTGGCCCAGTACTGGATCAGCTCGCGTAACTGCGACAATTCCACCGGTTTGGCCATGTGGCCGTCCATGCCCGCCAGCCGCGCGCGTTCCTTGTGCTCGGCAAGAATGTGCGCGGTCAGCGCCACCACCGGTGTGCGTTGGCGCTGGTTGGCCGTTTCCCAGGCCCGCAGCTGCTGGGTGGCCGAGAAGCCGTCCAGCACCGGCATTTCGCAGTCCATCAACACCAGGTCATAGTGCTGCGCTTTCATCGCCTGCAAGGCTTCTTCGCCATTGCAGGCAGTGTCGGGTTCAAGGTTGAGTTTGCCGAGCATACCGCGGATAACCTTGGTGGAAATGCTGTTGTCTTCGGCGACCAGCACGCGGAAGTCGCCAGGCAGGTCCAGCGCCTGCGGGATGCCAGGCAGGCTGGCAGGCACTGCCTGCTCGCGGCCGCGCTGGGCCAGTTCCTCGGCTAGGGTGGTCTTCAGCGTGTAGCCGGCCACTGGTTTGGCAAGGATCCGCTTGACCCCAGCGTTGCGCGCGATGACCTTGCTCGGCGCATTGCTGATGCCGGTGAGCATCACCACCAGGATGTCGTGGTTCAGGCTTGGGTCTTCCTTGATCTTGGCGGCCAGTTGCATGCCGGTCATGCCGGGCATGTTCTGGTCCAGCAGTACGGCGTCGAAGTAGTCGCGCAGGTGCGCCTTGGTGCGCAGCAGGGCCAGGGCTTCCTTGCCAGACGGCACCGCGCTGACGTTCATGCCCCAGGCGCTGCACTGCTGGACCAGTACCTTGCGGCAGGTGTCGTTGTCGTCCACCACCAGCACGCGGGCATCGCGCAGCGGGCTGTCGAGGTCGGCGGGCGGCTGTTCCAGGCGCGAAGGGTCCAGCGGCAAGGTCAGCCACAGGGTGTTGCCCATGCCAGTGCTGCTCTTGATGCCGAACTCGCCCTGCATCAGGCCGATCAGTTGCTTGGCGATGACCAGGCCCAGATGCCCGCCCAGCTTGTTGCTGGACAGGAAGTGGTGGCTGTGCAGTTCGGCTTGCAGCAAAGCGTCGCGGTCGGCGGCGGGCAGCGGCTCGCCGCTGTCCTGCACGGCAATGCGCAGGCGTGGCAGCTCGCCGCGTTGATCCAGTGCCACCACCAGCAGAATTTCACCCTGGTCGGTGTTTTTCAGGGCGTTTTCCAGCAGGCTCGACAAGGCCTGGCGCAGCCGCGTCGGGTCACCGCTGATGACCCGTGGTACTTGCGGCTGGGTGAAGCTGATCAGTTCGATGTTTTGTTGCTCGGCCTTGGCGCGGAAGATGTTCAGGCAATCCTCGATCAGCGCGTTGAGATCGAACTGCACGTCATCCAGCTCGATCTGCCGGGATTCCAGTTTGGAAATATCGAGAATTTCGTTGATCAGCGTGAGCAACTCGTTGCCGGCGCTGTGGATGGTCTGCACGTAGTCGCGCTGCTTGACCGACAGCGGTGTGCCCAGCAACAGCTCGGTCATGCCCAGCACACCGTTCATGGGGGTGCGGATTTCGTGGCTGATCTTGGCCAGGAACTCGGCCTTGGCATTGATTTCGGCGTCGCTGGCGGCCAGCGCGCGGCTGGCGCTGAAACGCTCCTCGCTCATGCGCCGCAGGCGTTCACTGACGGCCAGGTTGAGCAGCAGGCCGCTGACCACGGTCAGGCCCAGCAGGATACACAACAGCCAGGGCGTCGAGGTGCGGGTCAGGCCCAGCAGGGCTGGCAGCAGCACCAGGCCACCGAGGTTGAACACCACCATGGCCAGGCTGAACAGGCGACCGGGTGCATAGCCTTTGTACCAGTGATAGCTGCTGACCAGCAGCATGCTCACACTGCCCAGCGCCATCAGGGCGTAGGTCATCAGGTTGAGGGGCAGCGTATCGACGAACAGCAACACCAGGCCGCTGACCCCGACAATCAACATTTCACCCTGCAGCAAGCGGTTAAGCCGTGGCGAGTTGCATGGCGAGAAGAAATGCTGGGTGAAATACAGCCCGGACAGGCCAGCCAGGACCAGCGTCAGGTAGGCAGCAGGCGTTTGTGCACTGTGCCACACATGCCACCAGGGGCCGCTGAGGTTCAGCAGGATCAGGCCGCTGAGCAGCATAAGGCCGTGGTACAGCGCCAGGATCAGGGTGGTGCTGGAGCGGCTGTAAAGGAAGCGGATCAGGTTGTGCATGATCAGCATCACCAGGCCGCCGAACAGCATGCCGAACAGCAGCGGCTGGCGTTGGTCCGACGCGGCCTCGGCCGCCGGCTCCAGGCTGATGGCCGGGCGCAGCTGGTGCTCGGAAACCAGGCGCAGGTAGATGTCCAGCGGCTGCTTGCTGTTGGGCAGGGGCAGTACATGGTCGCTGCCGCGCAGGGTAGGGCTGGCATTGCCTGCCTGCCGCCCGTGGTGCAGCTGACGCAGAAGTTGGTCGCCTTCCAGGGCGTAGAGGTCCAGGCCAGACAGGTCTGGGGCGAATACCCGCAGCAGTTGTTCCTGGTCGCCTGGTTGCAGGCGATAGTGCAGCCACAGGGCCTGTTCTGCTGGGGCAGCATCCAGCTCGGCGAGGACCAGGGGGCTGAACTGGTTGCGGTAGCGCTCGGAGCGCACATCGCTCAGTTGCAGGTTGGCCTGTTCGTCAAGCAGTACGGTCCAGCCTCCGTCATGTTCGGCCGCAGCCGGAAGCATGAAGAGCAGGGTCAGCAAGCTGACGATCAGAGCTGAGGCAATCCGAAGCCGACGCACTACGAAATCCCTTCTTAGCCGATGTGCCGGGTACTAACTATGCGCGGCGCGCCAAGTCGAAGGCAAGGCCCATGCCGGGCCCTGTCGACGAGCCGGATGCCACAGCCTGAAAGTGCTGCGGCATTCCGGTGTTTCTTACTGCTGGTGCTCACCGCGCTCGCGGGCGATGGCCCGATAGCCGATGTCGGTACGGTAGAAACTGCCGTTCCAGCTGACTTCCTTGGCCAGGCGATAAGCCTGCTGCTGCGCGTCGGCGACAGTACTGCCCATGGCGGTGGCACACAGCACGCGCCCACCGTTGGTGGTCACCTGGCCATCCTTGAGCGCGGTACCGGCATGGAACACCTTGCCTTCGATCTTCGCGGCAGCGTCCAGACCGTTGATCACGTCGCCCTTGGCATAGTCACCTGGGTAACCGCCGGCGGCCAGGACCACGCCCAGGCTCGGGCGCGGGTCCCACTGTGCTTCGACCTTGTCCAGCGCTTTGGCGAAGGCAGCTTCGATCAACAACACCAGGCTCGACTCCAGGCGCAGCATGACTGGCTGGGTCTCTGGGTCGCCGAAGCGGCAGTTGAACTCGATGACCTTGGGGTTGCCCGCTTTGTCGATCATCAGGCCGGCATAGAGGAAGCCAGTGTAGACGTTGCCTTCCTCGGCCATGCCGCGCACGGTTGGCCAGATCACCTGGTCCATCACGCGCTGGTGCACGTCGGCAGTAACCACCGGGGCAGGGGAGTAGGCACCCATGCCGCCGGTGTTCGGGCCGGTGTCCTGGTCGCCGACGCGCTTGTGGTCCTGGCTGGTGGCCATGGGCAGCACGTTGTGGCCGTCGACCATGACGATGAAGCTGGCTTCCTCGCCGTCGAGGAACTCTTCGATCACCACACGCGAACCGGCTTCACCGAAGGCGTTGCCAGCCAGCATGTCACGCACGGCGGCTTCGGCTTCGTCCAGGGTCATGGCGACGATCACGCCCTTGCCCGCGGCCAGGCCGTCGGCCTTGATCACGATCGGCGCGCCTTTTTCCTGCAGGTAGGCCAGGGCCGGTTCGATTTCGGTGAAGTTCTGGTAGTCGGCGGTCGGGATCTTGTGACGCGCCAGGAAGTCCTTGGTAAAGGCCTTGGAACCTTCCAGCTGGGCCGCGCCCTTGGTTGGGCCGAAGCAGTCCAGGCCACGGCTGCGGAACAGGTCGACCACACCGATGACCAGTGGTGCTTCCGGGCCGACGATGGTCAGGTCGACGTTTTTCTCGGCGAAGTCGGCCAGTTGCTCCAGGGCGCAGACGTCGATGGCGACGTTCTCGCACTTGGCTTCAATGGCGGTGCCGGCGTTGCCAGGGGCAACGAAGACTTTTTCGACGCGTGGGTCCTGGGCGACTTTCCAAGCCAGGGCGTGCTCACGGCCGCCGCTACCGATGATCAAAACTTTCATGTCAAAACCTCGAATTCTGTTTGGCGCCGATCCCGCTTTCTGTAGGAGCGGCCTTGTGTCGCGAAAGGGGCGCGTAGCGGCCCCTGGGTTTCAGCTTCGCAGCAGAACTTGCTGGGGCCGCTCTGCGGCCCTATCGCGACACAAGGGTCGGGATTGGCCCGACAACTATTTAGTGGCGGAAGTGGCGCATACCGGTGAACACCATGGCGATGCCGGCTTCGTCGGCAGCGGCAATGACTTCAGCATCACGCATCGAGCCACCCGGCTGGATCACGGCGCTGATACCCACTTTAGCCGCATTGTCGATGCCATCACGGAACGGGAAGAACGCATCCGATGCCATGACCGCGCCCTGCACCTGCAGGCCAGCATGCTCGGCCTTGATTGCAGCGATGCGAGCGGAGTTGACGCGGCTCATCTGGCCAGCGCCGACGCCGATGGTCTGGCGCTGCTTGGCGTAGACGATGGCGTTGGACTTGACGAACTTGGCCACTTTCCAGGCGAATACCAGGTCGTGGATTTCTTGCTCGGTCGGGGCACGCTTGGTGACGATCTTCAGGTCATCGGCGGTGATCATGCCGATATCGCGGCTTTGCACCAGCAGGCCACCGTTGACGCGCTTGAAGTCCCAGCCGGCAGCGCGCTCGGCTGGCCACTCGCCGCACTCCAGCAGGCGTACGTTCTGCTTGGCCGCTACCACGTCGCGGGCAGCCTGAGAAATTTTCGGGGCGATGATCACTTCGACGAACTGGCGGTCGACGATGGCCTTGGCGGTTTCGCCGTCCAGTTCGCGGTTGAAGGCAATGATGCCGCCGAATGCCGACTCGGTGTCGGTGGCGTAGGCCAGGTCGTAGGCCTTACGGATGCCGCCTTCCTCTTCAGGCACAACGGCCACGCCGCATGGGTTGGCGTGCTTGACGATGACACAGGCTGGCTTGACGAAGCTCTTCACGCACTCCAGCGCGGCGTCGGTGTCGGCCACGTTGTTGAACGACAGTTCCTTGCCTTGCAGCTGGATGGCGGTGGAAATGCTGGCTTCGCCTTTTTTGGCTTCGACGTAGAACGCCGCGCTCTGGTGCGGGTTTTCGCCGTAGCGCATTTCCTGGGCTTTGACGAACTGGCTGTTGAAGGTGCGCGGGAATTCGCTGCGATCGGCAGTCGAAAGGGTGTCCTTGGCCTGGTCGATGGTGCCCATGTAGTTGGCGATCATGCCGTCGTAGGCGGCGGTGTGTTCGAACGCCTTGAGCATCAGGTCGAAGCGCTGGGCGTAGGTCAGGCCGCCGGCCTTGAGGCCTTCGACGATGCCGGCGTAGTCGCTGGCGTTGACCACGATGGCGACGTCTTTGTGGTTCTTGGCTGCCGAGCGGACCATGGTCGGGCCGCCGATGTCGATGTTCTCGATGGCGGTCGGCAGGTCACAGCCAGGCTTGGAAATGGTGGCTTCGAACGGGTACAGGTTGACCGCAACCAGGTCGATCGGCTTGATGCCGTGCTCGTTCATGATGGCGTCGTCGGTACCGCGACGGCCGAGGATGCCGCCGTGGATTTTCGGGTGCAGGGTCTTGACCCGGCCATCCATCATTTCGGCGAAGCCGGTGTAGTCGGCCACTTCCACCGCGTTCACGCCGTTGTCCTTGAGCAGCTTGTAGGTGCCGCCGGTGGACAGGATCTCGACACCGAGCTGCTGCAGCTCACGGGCGAATTCGAGGATACCGGTCTTGTCGGAGACGCTGATCAGGGCGCGGCGGACTGGCAGGCGGGTAGTCTGGTCGGTCATTTCGGGTTCCAATAACGCGGTGGAGTCAGCAAAAAAGGCGCCTCTGTTCAGGGAGCCGCCTTTTCTGGATGGGATTCTGGCTTACAACAAGTCGTACTGCTTGAGCTTCTTGCGCAGGGTGCCTCGGTTCAGCCCGAGCATCTCGCTGGCCTTGGTCTGGTTGCCCTTCACGTAGTTCATCACGCTTTCGAGCAGGGGCGCCTCGACTTCGGAGAGCACCAGGTTGTACACGTCCGTCACGGTCGCGCCTTCCAGGTGGGCGAAGTAGTTGTGCAGCGCCTTCTCGACGCTGTCGCGAAGGGTCTGGCCCTCTTCGCTCGGCGTGTTGAGGTGCTGTTTCAGGTTGGCGTTGTCGCTCACGGGCGTTGTTCCACTCACAAATGTCTCGGTCATCATCGTCATGCGGCCACCCCTTGTCCGTCCTCTGTCTCAAGGCTCTGTCGACGTTCGCTGAAAAACGCGCGAACGTTGGCGCACTGCGCTTGTGTGTCTTCCAAAGCGTTGAACCGGGAGCGAAACTCCTTGCCGCCGGGTCGTGTTGCCAGGTACCAGCCAACGTGCTTGCGGGCGATACGAACGCCCATCACATCGCCATAGAAGGCATGCAGCGCGGCCAGGTGCTCCAGCAGGATGCGTTCCACTTCGTCCAGCTGCGGCGCTGGCAAATGTTCGCCAGTGCGCAGGTAATGCTCGATCTCGCGAAAGATCCATGGCCGCCCCTGGGCAGCCCGGCCAATCAGCAGGCCATCGACCCCGGTGGCGTCCAGCACCGCTCGGGCCTTTTCTGGCGAAGTGATATCGCCGTTGGCAAAAACCGGGATTGACACCGCCTGCTTGATGGCAGCGATGGTGTCGTATTCGGCATCGCCGGTGTACAGGTCGGCGCGTGTGCGGCCATGCACCGCCAGCGCCTGGATGCCGGCCTGTTCAGCGATCTTCGCCACGTTCAGGCCGTTCTTGTTCGCCCGGTCCCAGCCGGTGCGGATCTTCAGGGTCACCGGAACGTCCACAGCGCCGACCACGGCATGGAGGATCTCACTGACCAAGGCTTCATCTCTCAATAAAGCAGAGCCTGCAGCTTTGTTGCAGACTTTTTTTGCCGGGCAGCCCATGTTGATATCGATGATCTGGGCACCCGCTTCGACGTTGGCCTTCGCCGCCGCCGCCATCATCTGCGCATCACCGCCGGCGATCTGCACCGAGCGTGGCTCGGGATCGCCTTCATGGATGCGGCGCAGGCTCGACTTGCGGCTGTTCCACAGGCTCATGTCGCTGCTGACCATTTCCGACACCACCATGCCGGCGCCCAGGCGCTGGCAAAGTGTACGGAAAGGCTGGTCCGTGACCCCGGCCATGGGCGCGAGGATCAGGTTGTTACGTAGTGTGTATTGGCCGATGCGTACCGCCGACATAGGTGATCCCTGTTGTGGGGCCGAATCTTGGAGTTCGAAAAAGGGTTGGCATGATACCCGCTCTCGGTGACCGGATAAAGATGGATTTGGATAAAATCTGAACAGTTGTCGGCTTATGACATTTGGTAAGCGCGGGGGCTTGTTACTGTGTTGCAGCCCCCGGCAAGCCGGCCCTTCATTCCGGCGAACGGAAGCTCAGGCTGTAATTCACGGCCTTCGGCCCCGGGTCGAGGATGTCCAGGGCGATGTGGATTGGCGTCTGGCTGGGCATTTCGCCACGCCCTGCCAGTTCGCCGGACAGGTACTCGCTGGGCTTGAAGCGACGGCTGGCGATCAGCTGGCCATTGAGGTCGGCGAAGCGCAGCTCCAGCAGCGGGAACGGCTGGGCGAAGGGTGCGCGGTTGTAGATGATCGCGTCGACGATCAATGCGCCCTTGAAGTCCGGGTGGCTACGCACCACCAGGTTGCTGCTCTTGATACGGGCAATGTCGACGCGGGTGGGTACCTGGCAGCCGACCATCGGGCAGATTTGCTGGAAGATCGGCCGATACTGGTCCTGGCGGGCCATTTCGTCGAAGTGGAACCACACGTACTGAAACGCCAGCAGGCCGGCGGCCAGCAGGGTCAGAAAACCCCACAGCAGGCGCTTGCCCCAGTTAGGCGCGGGCTTTTCCCAGCCCAGTTGCAGCGGATCGTCGACCACGTCGACCAGTGGCTCCTTGCGCGAGGGGCGTTCGGCTTTGCCGGTAAGGCCCGGTTCCAGGCGCTCCCCGGGCAGTACCTCGACGGGTTCGTCGTCGCGCGCCGACAGGTGCAGCGCCAGCGGCTCATCGTCGCGGGCACTCAGGCCTCTTTCCGGGGTTTCGTCATCGCTGGCGCGCAGCGGTTCGCCGAATGCGGGCTGTTCATCGGTTTCGGCCGCGCGGTGCGCGGGCGGCTCGTCTTCGATGTCCAGGTCAAGGTTGCTGCCCAGGGTCGGCTCGGTGCGCTCGCCGGGTGCAGGGCCCAGGTCCAGCTCAAGGGGTTCCGGCTGCAGCAATACTGGGGCGGGCTCTGCCGGGTGCTGCTGCTCGAAGGGCTCATCGGTGGCCGTGCCGAACAGGTCGTCTGCGTGCTCGTCCAGGTGCAGTTCGTCGCGCCGTGCCTGCAGCCCGTCATCCTGGCTGGCCGGGCGTGTCGGGGCGGTTTGGCCGCGACGCTCCAGGCGTTCCAGTTCCTTGTCGAGGTCAAGCTCGTCCAGCGCCTGGGCGGTAAGCGCCCAGTCCTGGTCAAGGGTACTGCTGCGTACTTCGACGGCAGGCTCAGGGGTACTGGCAGGCTCGATCAGCGGCTCGGTAGGCGCGGCAGGTGCCGGCGCAGGTGCCGCAGCCGCGGCCGCGCTGGCGGTACCGGCACGGTTCTGCTCCAGCAACTGCTTGGCGGCGTTGAACACCTGCAGGCAGTGACCGCAGCGCACCACGCCACGGGCCACGCTCAGCTGGTGGTGGGTGACGCGAAAGCTGGTCTGGCAATGCGGGCACTGGGTGACGAAACTGTCGGTCATGCGGCAATCCGGGAGCTGTGCAGAAAAGTATTCTAGGCCCGCTTAGCGGCGCCGACCACTGATGCGCACCCAGCCGTCGCGCACGACGATAGGGTCCAGATCAAAGTCGGCGGCGTAGGCGGCGGCTACTTCCTCGCCCTGCTCGGCAAGGATACCCGACAGCGCCAGCAGGCCACCTGGGCGAACCAGGCCGGACAACTGCGGTGCCAGCGACACCAGTGGGCCGGCGAGGATGTTGGCGACCAGTACGTCGGCCTGCATCGCTGGCATGTGCTCGGGCAGGTACAGTGCCAGCTTCTCATCGGCAACGCCGTTGCGCTGGGCATTGTCGCGCGAAGCCTCGATGGCCTGCACGTCGATGTCGGTGCCTACCGCTTCACGGGCGCCCAGCAGCAGTGCGGCGATGGCGAGGATGCCCGAGCCGCAGCCAAAGTCCAGCACCTGGGTGCCGTCGAGTTGCTGGCCGTCGAGCCATTCCAGGCACAGAGCCGTGGTGGGGTGGGTGCCGGTACCGAAGGCCAGGCCTGGGTCGAGCAACAGGTTGACGGCATCTTTTTCCGGGGCTTCGTGCCAGCTAGGCACGATCCACAGACGGCGGCCGAAGCGCATCGGCTGGAAGTTGTCCATCCAGCTGCGTTCCCAGTCCTGGTCCTCGATCACCTCGGCTTGGTGTTCGGGCAGCTCGGCGCCAGTCAGCAAGCGCAGGTGGGCGAACACCTGCTCTGGGTCGGCATCGGCCTCGAACAGGGCCAGCAGGTGGGTGTGCGACCACAGCGGTGTGGTGTTGAGGTCGGGTTCGAAGATCGGTTGATCTTCGGCATCCATGAACGTGACCGAGACGGCGCCTACTTCAAGCAGGGCGTCTTCGTAGGTTTCGGCTTGTTCCGGGCTGATGGCCAGGCGTACTTGCAGCCAGGGCATGGCGGGCACCTTTGGTAAATCGACAGGGGCAGCCCTTGGCTGCGCGAAGGCTGGCAGTTTACGCGAGTGCGCAGGGTTTGTAGAGGAGGCCGGGCGCACACCCTGTGGGAGCGACTTTAGCCGCGAACACCGGCAACGCCGGTGCCATGCCACGCAGCGGATGCTTCGCGGGTGAGCCCGCCCCCACAAGTACCGTGCGGCCTAGACGAAGCAGAGCGAGAGCGACTCCGCTATATAAGCAGGCTTTTCTTCGCCGTCGATCTCCAGCGTGGCAATCGCCTTGAGCAGCCACTGCCCCGGCTTCTTCTCCACCACCTCGGCCAGGTCCACCTTCAGCCGAACCTGGCTGTCTACCTTGACCGGCTGGATGAAGCGCACGCTGTCCAGCCCGTAGTTCACCACCATCTTCAGCCCTTGTGGCAGGACCAGGATGTCCTCGATCAGTTTGGGAATCAGTGACAAGGTCAGGAACCCGTGGGCGATCGTGCCGCCAAACGGGGTTTTTGCCGCTTTTTCAGGGTCGACATGGATGAACTGGAAGTCGCCAGTCGCCTCGGCGAACAGGTTGATGCGCTGCTGGTCGATCTTCAGCCAGGCAGAGCGGCCCAGTTCCTTACCAACGTACTGCGAAAGCTCTGTAACCGGTACATAGGGCATCGCGGACTCTCCGGGTTGTCAGTTGGTACGAAAGTGCAAGATCAGCACGGCGAACCGTTTCAGTCAAGTTGCCTGCTTTTCGGCGAATATCGGTCTATAGCCGCGCGTGCTTATAATGGCGGCCATGCCCGAGGGAGATGCTTATGCTGTTGCGTGGTTTGACCTGGCTGGTGCTGTTCCAGCTTTTGGGGACGGCGATCAATCACCTGTTTGTGCCGTTCTTGCCTGGGCCGATCATCGGCCTGTTGTTGCTGCTGTTCTTCCTCATGGCTCGCGGCGAGGTGGGCAAGCCGCTGAACGAGGCCGCCAGTAGCCTGTTGCGCTACTTGCCGCTGTTGCTGGTGCCGCCGGCAGTGGGGGTGATGGTGTATGCCAAGGACATTGCCGCCGACTTCTGGGCGATTGCCGGGGCCTTGCTGATTTCTTGTCTGATGACCCTGGTGTTCGTCGGTGTGCTGATGCAAAAGCTCATCCATCGCCAGGGCAAGCGTGAGGAGCAGCCATGATGCTCGACTGGCAAGGTGCACTCGATGCGGTCGTGCATCACCCGTTGTTCGGCATCGGCATCACCCTTGGGGCCTACCAGGTGGTGCTGGCAGCCTACGAGAAAACCCGCTGGATCTTCCTGCAACCTGTACTGGTATCGATGTTGCTGGTGATCGGTGTGCTGCTGTTGTGTGGCATCGATTACAGGGAATACCGCAAGAGCACCGAAATCATGAACATCCTGCTGGGGCCCGCCACCGTGGCCTTGGCTGTACCGCTCTATCTCAACCTACGGCGTATCCGCCAGCTGTTCTGGCCGACATTTACTACGCTGGTAGTCGGAGGCCTGTTCGCCACGCTCTGTTGCCTGGTGCTGGGCTGGTGGTTCGGTGCCGAGCACATGATCCTGATGACCATGGCGCCAAAGTCGGTCACCTCGCCGATCGCCATGCTGGTCGCCGAGCAAATTGGCGGTGTGGCGGCCCTGGCAGCGGTGTTCGTGCTGATTACCGGGGTAATCGGGGCCATCTTCGGCCCGGCCCTGCTAAGCCGCTTTGGCGTGCACAGCCCCGAGGCGCGCGGCATGTCGCTGGGGGTGACTGCACACGCGGTGGGCACTTCGGTGGCCCTGCAGGAAAGTGACGAATGCGGCGCCTTTGCCGCGCTGGCGATGAGCCTGATGGGCGTGGCCACGGCGGTGTTCCTGCCGCTGGCAGTCAGCCTGGTGGCTTGAGGAGTTGTGATGACGCTACCGCTGTTTCCGCTCAATACCGTGTTGTTTCCCGGCTGCTTTCTCGATTTGCAGATTTTCGAGGCGCGCTACCTGGACATGATCGGGCGCTGCATGAAGCAGGGCGAAGGTTTTGGTGTGGTGTGCATCCTTGAAGGGGAGCAGGTCGGCAAGGCTCCGCCAGTGGTGGCCTCGATCGGCTGCGAGGCCGTCATTCGCGACTTCGTGCAGCAGGACAACGGCTTGCTGGGTATCCGTGTCGAGGGCGTGCGACGCTTCAATCTGGGAAGCACCGAAGTGCAGAAGGACCAGTTGCTGGTGGGGCAGGTGCAATGGCTGCCGGAGCAAGTGGACAGCCCGTTGCTCGAGGCCGATGACGACCTGATGGCGCTGTTGGTGGCGTTGGGCGAGCACCCCATGGTCGAGGCGCTGGACATGCCGCGCCCGGTGGATGGGCGCCAGGCGTTGGCCAATCAGCTGGCGTACCTGCTGCCGTTCATGGAAGAGGACAAGCTGGATCTGCTGGCAATCGATTCGCCGCAGCTACGGTTGGGGGAGATCCAAAAGCTGCTGGAGCGGATTCAGGGTGAGCTATTCGCCTGATGGTTCTGTTTTGCTTGTGCCTGCCCCTTCGCGGGTACTCCCCGAAGGGGCAGGCACTGGCGACCTCAATATTGGTACCTGAGCAAAGCCTGTGGCAGTGCATGCATGGCAAAGAACGCCAGCAAGGCCAGGCACGCCGGCAACACCAGCCACCACACCCGCAGCGGCAGGGCCGGTAGTGTCTGCTGGCGCTGTACCAGGGTCAGGCTAAGCGCGCACACGCAACATGCCAGCAAGGCCCCAGCCAGGATGTCGGTCGGCCAGTGCGCCCCCAGGTAAACCCGTGACAGGGCAATCGCCAGCGCCGGAATACAACCCAGCATCACCCAGGTCAGGCGCATCCGTGGCGGCTGTCCGCGCCCGGCCAGCACTGCCATCACCAGAAAGAACGCGAACGACGCCGAACTGTGCCCGCTGGGCATGCTGTAGCTGGTCAGCGGGTCGGTCAACACTTCCGGCCGGGCCCGGGCAAACAGCCATTTCAGGGTGCCGTTGGCGATCGCCGTGCCCATCAGTGCGCCGGCGGCGAAAAACGCATGCCGCCACTGACGGGCAAGCAGCAGCAGGCCGGTCAGCAGGCCGCCGAGGAACAGTTGGGTGCGGAAGTCGCCCAGCCGCGTCACCAGGACCACAATGCCGTCGATGGCCTGGCTGCGATGTTCCTGCACCAGTGTCATCACCCCTTGGTCGAACTCATGCAGGTAGGGCCAGCCGAGGAACACGCCGACCAGGGCGATGAAACTGAGGGCGGCCACCAGCCGAGTACCGTGGCGCTGGTCACGCAGGCTACTGTTCAGGCTCAGGCCAATCAGCACCGCCAGGGTACCGGCGATGATCCCGGCATCCAGCCAGAAGCCTTCTGGCAGAGGCAGGCGCATGGCAGCACCGGTGGCCCAGCCGGGCAGTAAATACGCGACCGACCAGCCGGCGCCCGCCACCAGGCTGACGGCGATGAAGCGCGGCAGTGGCATGTCGAACATGCCGGCGACCATGGGCAGCATGGGCCGCAGCGGACCGATGAAGCGGCCTACCAGCAGGCTGGCAATGCCGTAGCGCTGGAAGTAGCTTTCGGCGCTGCCGATCCATTCCGGGTGGTGACGCAGCAGGGGCAGGCGGCGGATGTTCTGGTGGAAGTACTTGCCCACCGTGAATGACAAGGCGTCGCCCAGCAGGCCACCTAGAAAGCCCAGCAGCAAGGTTTCGCCCAGGGTGAATGCGCCGCTGCCGGCCAGTACTGCGACGGCGAACAGCAGCACGGTGCCTGGCACGATGATGCCGGCGATGGCCAGGCATTCAATGCAGGCGATCAGGAAAATCGCCAGGCCAAGCCACTGGGGGTTGGCGCTTAGCCAGCCGGTCAGGCTGTCGAGCCATTGGCCCATGTTCAGCTTCCTTGTTCGAGAATGAAGAAGTCACGGCCTTCGACTTGGCCGCGACGTAACGGGTTCCGCGTGCAGAAACGCGCGTACTCGGCGTCGACGAAGCGGTACGGGAGGTGCTCGTCGCGCCCGTGTGGGATGCCCAGGCGGGCGGCCTGGATCACCCGGGGCACGGCGTTGCCACAATCCTCGACGTACAGGCGTTCGGCGTCGAAACGCTGGGCGTCCCAGTGCGGTACTTTCAGGCCCAGGGCCCGGCACAGCAGGGTCTGGCCGGCGCACAGGCGCTCATCCGGGCGCAGCTTGCCGCTGGCGTCGGGGTTGTTCAGCTGCATCTGCGCCAGGCTGTTGGGCCCCGAGAGGGCGTCCTGCCAAGGATAGGCAGACTTGATCAGCACCGCGTTACCCGGCCCGTGAGCGCTGAAGTTCAGCGAGTCGCCGCCGCGGGCGTAGTACATGTAGATATGCCCGCCATCAAGGAACAGCGCCTTGCGCTTTTCGGTGTAGCCGAGCGAGGCGTGGCTGCCTTTGTCGGTGAGGTAGTAGGCCTCGGTCTCGATGATGCGCGCAGCCAGCCACAGGTCGCCGTGGCGATGGCGGATAACCTTGCCGAGCAGGCCCTTGGCCACGGTTTGGGCATCACGGTCGAAAAAGCTGTCGGGCAGGGCTGGCATGCGGGCGGTTCGTGGCTGGGGAGGCGGGATGATAGCAATGAATGGCTTAATCGAGGCTGAATCGATCGTGATGTTGGCAGTGTCGTTGTAAGGGGGCAGGCCTTATGAAAGCCCTGTGGGCGTGGGCGTGCCCGCGAAAAGGCCACAACGGGTGGTGAATTTTTCGATAACCCTGGTTACATCTTTCCCGTCCATTGCCCCAGCCATTTTCTACCATCCGCCACCCGCCGCTGGGCGTACACCTGCGCGGCAGTTATAATCAGCCGATTTCCCCTTCGCCAAGACACCGAACCCATGACTGAGTCCGTTCTTGACTATATGACCCGCCTGGGTCGCGCTGCCCGTGAGGCTTCCCGGGTGATCGGCCGTGCCAGCACCGCGCAGAAGAACCGCGCCCTGCAAGCCGCCGCCGACGCGCTGGACGCCGCCCGTGCCGAGCTCACTGCTGCCAATGAGCTGGACCTGGCCGCTGGCCGCGCCAATGGCCTGGAGCCAGCGCTGCTCGACCGCCTGGCGCTGACCCCGGCACGCATCGACGGCATGATCACCGGCCTGCGCCAGGTGGCCAGCCTGCCGGACCCGGTCGGTGCCATCCGCGACATGAGCTACCGCCCATCGGGTATTCAGGTCGGCAAAATGCGCACGCCGCTGGGGGTGATCGGGATCATCTACGAGTCGCGCCCGAACGTGACCATCGATGCCGCCAGCCTGTGCCTGAAGTCGGGTAACGCGACCATCCTGCGTGGCGGCTCCGAAGCCATCCATTCCAACCGCGCCATTGCCACCTGCATCCAGCGTGGCCTGGCCGAAGCCGGCTTGCCGGCAGCCGTGGTGCAGGTGGTCGAGACCACTGACCGCGAAGCCGTGGGCGCGCTGATCAGCATGCCGCAATTCGTCGATGTCATCGTGCCGCGCGGCGGCCGTGGCCTGATCGAACGCATCAGCCGCGATGCCCGCGTACCGGTGATCAAGCACCTGGACGGCATCTGCCACGTTTATGTCAGCCAGCATGCCGACCTGGACAAGGCCTGGAATGTGGCCTTCAACGCCAAGACCTACCGCTACGGCATTTGCGGGGCCATGGAAACCCTGCTGGTCGACCAGCGGGTGGCGGAGCGCTTCCTGCCGGAAATGGCCCGCCGCTTCCAGGAGAAGGGCGTGGAGCTGCGTGGCTGCGAGCGTACTCGCGCGCTGGTCGAGGCCAAACCGGCCACTGAAGACGACTGGCACACCGAGTACCTGGACGCGATCCTGTCGATCCGCGTCGTCGATGGCCTGGACCAGGCCATCGAGCACATCAACCACTATGGCTCGCACCACACCGACTCGATCATCAGCGAACACCAGGGTGAAGCCCGCCAGTTCATGGCTGAAGTCGATTCGGCGTCGGTCATGCTCAACACTCCGACCTGCTTTGCCGACGGCTTCGAGTACGGCCTGGGCGCGGAAATCGGTATTTCCACCGACAAGCTGCATGCCCGTGGCCCGGTCGGCCTGGAAGGCCTGACCTGCGAGAAGTACGTGGTAATCGGTGACGGCCAGCTGCGCGGCCAGGGGACCTGCTGAGTTGAGCAAGGCCCAGGCAGTCCGGCGCATCGGCATTCTAGGCGGCACCTTCGACCCCGTGCATATCGGCCACCTGCGCAGCGCGCTGGAAGTGGCCGAGCTCATGGGGCTGGACGAGTTGCGCCTGTTGCCCAATGCCCGGCCGCCACACCGCGACACGCCACAGGTGGCCGCGCAGGATCGCCTGGCCATGGTGCGTGAAGCGGTGCAGGGCGTCGCTTGCCTGAGCGTCGACGCCCGCGAGCTGGAGCGCGACAAGCCGTCGTACACCATCGATACGCTGGAATCGATCCGCGCCGAACTGGCCGGCAACGACCAGCTGTTCCTGGTGCTGGGCTGGGATGCCTTTTGTGGCCTGCCTGCCTGGCACCGCTGGGAAGAGTTGCTGCAACACTGTCACATCCTGGTGCTGCAACGCCCGGATGCCGACGTAGAACCCCCTGACGAGCTGCGCAACCTGCTGGCTGCGCGCTCGGAGAGCGATCCCACCGCCATGTCCGGCCCGGCGGGAAATATTTCGTTCGTCTGGCAGACGCCGCTTGCGGTGTCGGCTACACAGATCCGACAGCTGCTGGCCAGCGGCAAATCGGTGAGGTTCCTGGTGCCGGACGCCGTACTGGCCTATATCGAGGCGCACGAACTGTATCGTGCGCCCAACTGACGGTGCCTCTGGCGCCTCATCCAACGAGTTGAACGAGTTTTTTATGACCAAGCAAAAAATTTACGGCGAAGAACTGGTCGCAGTGACCAAGGCAGCGCTGGAAGACGTCAAGGCCCAGGACATCCAGGTCATCGACGTGCGCGAAAAGCACAGCCTGACCGACTACATGATCATTGCCACCGGTACCTCCAACCGCCAGATCAACGCGATGGCCGAAAAGGTCCGTGAAGCGGTCAAGGCCAAGGGCGCCCAGCCACTGGGTGAAGAAGGCAAAGGCGACAGCGACTGGGTGCTGCTGGACCTGAACGACGTCATCGTGCACATGATGACCGCCGCTGCCCGCCAGTTCTACGACCTGGAGCGTCTGTGGCAGGGTGCCGAGCAAAGCCGTGCCGCCGATGGCAAGCACCACAGCCCGGACCATGCTCACGAGTACTCCGACAAGCTCAAAGACCGCGAATAAGGAAAGCGCTGTGCGTCTGCGCCTGATTGCGGTCGGCTCGCGCATGCCCAAGTGGGTCGAGGAAGGCTGGCATGAATATGCCAAGCGCCTGCCCACCGAGCTGTCGCTGGAGCTGGTGGAAATCCCGCTGAATACCCGTGGCAAGAATGCCGACGTCGCCCGTCTGATCCGTCAGGAGGGCGAAGCCATGCTGAGCAAGGTGCAGCCTGGGGAACGCATTGTCACCCTCGAGGTCCATGGCAAGCCCTGGAGTACCGAGCAGCTGGCCACCGAGCTGGACCGCTGGCGCCTGGATGCGCG
This sequence comes from Pseudomonas sp. NBRC 111140, assembly GCF_001320885.1. Lineage (NCBI taxonomy): Bacteria > Pseudomonadati > Pseudomonadota > Gammaproteobacteria > Pseudomonadales > Pseudomonadaceae > Pseudomonas > Pseudomonas sp. NBRC 111140. The sequence goes on along the minus strand of NZ_BCBQ01000031.1, from coordinate 12,695 downwards.
CACGGTGAATTTGATGGTGGGTGGCCCGGAAGGCCTGGCGCCCGAGGTTTGCGCGCGCGCCGAGCAACGTTGGTCGCTGTCGCCGCTGACTTTGCCGCACCCGTTGGTAAGGATACTCATCGGCGAGCAGATCTACCGCGCCTGGACCGTGCTGTCCGGGCACCCTTACCACAAATGAGCCTGTAAGCAGTCCGATGTCGCAGCCGATCCGTCTCAAGGACCACGAGAAAGACGCCCGCCTGGTGCGCAACCGCGTCGTGGTCGGCGCGGTGGCGATCATGCTGCTTATTTGCGTGCTGATTGCGCGGCTGTACTACCTGCAGATCATCCAGTACGACTACCACTCCACGCTGTCGGAAAACAATCGGGTGCACGTGCAGCCGATCCCGCCGACCCGCGGGCTGATCTTCGACCGCAATGGGGTGATCGTCGCCGATAACCGGCCCAGCTTCAGCCTGTCGATGACCCGCGAACGCGCGGGTAACTGGCAGGAAGTGCTGGATACCATCGTTGAAGTGCTGGAGCTGACCGACGACGACCGCGCCCTGTTCGAGAAGCGCATGCGCCAGGGCCGCCGGCCGTTCGAGCCGGTGCCGATCCTGTTCGAGCTCAACGAAGAGCAGATCGCCCGGGTGGCGGTAAACCAGTTCCGCCTGCCGGGCGTGGAAGTGGTGGCCCAGTTGGTGCGGCATTACCCGCAGGGCGCGCATTTCGCCCATTCGGTGGGGTATGTAGGGCGGATTAACGAGAAAGAGCTGAAAACGCTCGACCCGGTGAACTACAGCGGCACCCACCATATCGGCAAGACGGGCATCGAGCGCTTCTACGAAGATGCCCTGCACGGCCAGGTGGGTTACGAGGAAGTCGAGACCAACGCCCGTGGCCGTGTGCTGCGGGTGCTCAAGCGTACCGACCCTAAACCGGGCAAGGACATTGTGCTGAGCCTGGACATCAAGCTGCAGGAGGCTGCCGAGGCTGCCCTGGGTGGCCGACGCGGCGCGGTGGTGGCGCTCGACCCTCGGACCGGCGAGGTGCTGGCGATGGTCAGCCAGCCAAGCTTCGACCCCAACCTGTTCGTTACCGGCATCAGCTTCAAGGCCTATGCCGAACTGCGCGACTCGATAGACCGGCCGCTGTTCAACCGCGTGCTGCGCGGCCTGTACCCACCGGGTTCGACCATCAAGCCGGCGGTGGCCATTGCTGGCCTGGACAGTGGTGTGGTCAATGCGGGCAGCCGGGTGTTCGACCCGGGCTACTACCAGTTGCCCAACTACGATCACAAATACCGTAACTGGAACCGTTCCGGTGATGGCTGGGTCGACCTGGACACCGCCATCATGCGGTCCAACGACACCTACTTCTACGACCTTGCGCACAAGATGGGCATCGATCGGCTGTCCAGCTACATGAACAAGTTCGGCATCGGCCAGCGGGTTTCCCTCGACATGTTCGAGGAGTCCGCCGGGTTGATGCCTTCGCGCGAATGGAAGCGTGCTACCCGTCGCCAGGCCTGGTTCCCCGGCGAAACCCTGATTCTCGGCATCGGCCAGGGCTACATGCAGGCCACGCCGCTGCAACTGGCCCAGGCCACTGCATTGATCGCCAACAAAGGCGTGTGGAACCGCCCGCACCTGGCCAAGACCATCGAAGGCCAGGCACCGGTGGACGACAACCCGATGGAAGACATCGTGCTGCGTGACAAGTCCGACTGGGCCAAGGTCACCCATGGCATGGAGCAGGTGATGCACAACGCCCGTGGTACCGCGCGCAAGGCCGCCGCCGGTGCTCAGTACCGCATTGCCGGCAAGAGCGGTACCGCCCAGGTGGTGGCGATCAAGCAGGGCGAAAAGTACGACCGCAACAAGCTCCAGGAGCGCCACCGCGACCACGCGCTGTTCGTCGCTTTTGCCCCGGCCGAGGCCCCGAAAATAGTGGTGTCGGTGATGGTCGAGAACGGTGAGTCCGGCTCTGGCGTCGCCGCGCCGGTGGTACGCCAGATCATGGACGCCTGGCTGCTCGACGAAAATGGCCGGCTCAAGCCCGAGTTCGCGCCTGCCACCGTTACCCAGGAATCGCCTCTGTGATGAACAATTTCGATCGCATGCTCTCCAGCGAGGATGTGATGCGTCGGCGCGCCAGCTTTCTGCAGCGCATCCATGTCGACGGCCCCCTGCTGATCATTCTGCTGACCCTTGCGGCTGGCAGCCTGTTCGTCCTTTACTCGGCCAGTGGCAAGAACTGGGACCTGCTGCTCAAGCAGGCCACCTCGTTCGGCATCGGCCTGGTGTCGATGTTCGTCATCGCCCAGCTGGAGCCGCGCTTCATGGCCCGCTGGGTGCCGCTGGCCTACCTGGCCGGGGTGCTGTTGCTGGTAGTGGTGGACGTGATGGGCCACAACGCCATGGGCGCCACGCGCTGGATCAACATCCCCGGGGTGATTCGCTTCCAGCCCTCGGAGTTCATGAAGATCATCATGCCGGCGACCATCGCCTGGTACCTGTCCAAACGCACCTTGCCGCCGCATTTGAAGCACGTGGCAATCAGCCTGGTGCTGATTGGCGTGCCGTTCATCCTGATCGTGCGTCAGCCCGACCTGGGCACAGCCTTGCTGATTCTCGCCTCCGGCGCCTTCGTGCTGTTCATGGGTGGCCTGCGCTGGCGCTGGATCCTCAGCGTGCTGGCCGCGACGGTGCCGGTGGCGGTGGCGATGTGGTTCTTCGTCATGCACGACTACCAGAAGCAGCGGGTGCTGACCTTCCTCGACCCGGAAAGCGACCCGTTGGGCACCGGTTGGAACATCATCCAGTCCAAGGCGGCGATCGGCTCGGGCGGCGTGTTCGGCAAGGGCTGGCTGCTCGGCACTCAGTCGCACCTGGACTTCCTGCCGGAAAGCCACACCGACTTCATCATCGCCGTGCTTGGTGAGGAATTCGGCCTGGTCGGTATCTGCCTGCTGTTGATCGTCTACCTGCTGCTGATCGGCCGTGGCCTGATGATCACCGCCCAGGCACAGACCCTGTTTGGCAAGCTGCTTGCGGGCAGCCTGACCATGACCTTTTTTGTATACGTGTTCGTCAATATCGGAATGGTCAGCGGCCTTCTGCCCGTGGTGGGCGTGCCGCTGCCTTTCATCAGTTATGGCGGAACATCGTTGGTGACGCTGCTTTCAGCGTTTGGCGTTCTGATGTCGATCCATACGCACCGCAAATGGATCGCGCAGGTTTGAATAAGGTGAACAATTTCATGCAAGCAGTGCGTAACTGGGCTGCCCGTTGTGCGCCGTGGATCGGTGCGGTGGGCCTGTTCGGCGCTGTACAGCTGGCCCATGCCGGTGATTACGAGGGCTCGCCGCAGGTAACCGAGTTCGTTGGCGAAATGAGCCGCGACTATGGTTTTGCCCCTGAGCAACTGATGGGCGTGTTCCGTGAGGTACAGCGCAAGCAGTCGATCCTCGACGCCATTTCGCGCCCGGCCGAACGGGTAAAACCGTGGAAGGACTACCGGCCGATGTTCCTCACCGATGCGCGCATTGCCCGCGGTGTGGACTTCTGGCGCCAGCACGAAGCGGTATTGGCGCGTGCCGAGCAGGAATACGGCGTACCGGCGCAGTACATTGTCGCGATCATCGGCGTGGAAACCTTCTTCGGCCGCAATACCGGCAACTACCGCGTGATCGACGCCCTGTCGACCTTGGGCTTCGACTACCCGCCACGGGCCGAATTCTTCCGCAAGGAGCTGCGCGAGTTCCTGCTGCTGGCGCGTGAGGAACAGCTCGACCCCTTGACGCTCAAGGGCTCGTACGCCGGCGCCATGGGCTTGCCGCAGTTCATGCCAAGCAGTTTTCGCAACTACGCGGTGGACTTCGACGGCGACGGTCATATCAATATCTGGAACAACCCGGACGATGCCATCGGCAGCGTGGCCAGCTACTTCAAGCGCCACGGCTGGGTGGCTGGTGAGGGTGTGGTCAGCCGTGCCTGGATCGAAGGTGAGCGCGCAGACGAAGGCCTGACTACCGGCATCGAACCGGTGAAAACGGTAGGGGAGTTGCGCGGGCTTGGCTGGTCGGTTCATGATTCGCTGCGCGATGATCTGCCGGTTACCGCCTTCCGTCTCGAGGGCGACAACGGCCCCGAGTACTGGATGGGCCTGAAGAACTTCTATGCGATCACTCGCTACAACCGCAGCGTGATGTATGCCATGGCGGTGCATCAGCTCGCGGAACAGCTGGTTCAAGTACGGGGCGTCAAGTAATGCGTGCAATCATTTCTGGCAACGCTTTCAAGCTGTTCACCTGCCTCGCCGTCGGCGTGGCGCTGGCCAGTTGCTCTTCCAGCCGCCCGGCCCAGCAAAGCAGTGGCAATGTCGTGCGCAGCCAGCCGGGCCTGGACATCAACCGGGCGCACAAGGACGGCGCACCGTGGTGGGACGTGGATGTGAACAAGATCCCCGATGCCACGCCGACCGTGCATACCGGCAACTACAAGGCCAACCCGTACACGGTGCTGGGCAAGACGTACTACCCGATGCAGGACTCGCGCAACTACCGCGCCGAGGGCACGGCGTCGTGGTATGGCACCAAGTTCCACGGGCAAAACACCGCTAACGGCGAGCTGTACGACCTGTATGGCATGAGCGCGGCGCACAAGACCCTGCCGCTGCCGGCCTATGTGCGGGTGACCAACCTGGCCAACGGCCGTAGCGTGATCCTGCGGGTGAACGACCGTGGCCCGTTCTATTCCGACCGCATCATCGACCTGTCCTATGCCGCGGCGAAAAAGCTCGGCTATGCGGAGATCGGCACCGCGCACGTGCGCGTCGAGGGTATCGACCCGCAGCAGTGGTGGGCCCAGCGTGGCCAGACGCCGCCGATGGTGCTGAAAGAGCCACAAGTGGCGCAGACCCAAGCGATCCCGGCCAGCACCGGGCGCGTCGAGCAATGGACCCCGCCGCCACAGCAGCATGCGGCGCCGGTGGTGCCGGTTCAGGTAGGTGGCAACAATGTACCCGGCGGCAACGGCGGCAGCTTCCTGCAGGTAGGCGCTTTCGCCAACCCGGACGCTGCCGAGTTGCTGCGCTCCAAGCTCAGCACCATGGTCAGCGCGCCGGTGTTCATCAGCTCGATCGTGCGAAACCAGCAGACCCTGCACCGCGTGCGCCTGGGGCCGATTGGCAGCCAAGGTGAGATCCAGCAAGCACAAGACAGCATCCGCCTGGCGAACTTGGGGCAGGCCAAGCTGGTCACAGCTGACTGACTGTGGAAGCGGGCTTGCCCGGTCCTGCAGGGCAACTCCAAACTGTCGGTTTTGTCATGAATTGCCGGGCGCGCCCATGTACAATGACGGCTTTTGCCCGCAGCGACATAAAGCCGCACGTTCGCGGGCCAGGCCACCGGCCATAAAACTAGACTGACTGGCGCTGGGCACATGATCTTGCCCAGGGAACATCTCAGACCATTAGCGATTTTCGAGAGACGGATGAACATCACCAACCTTGCCAAACGACTTTGCCTGCCTGTACTGCTGATGATCACGCCTGCCGCCTTCGCGGCAGAGCAGATGACGCCGGCGCCACCGCAACTGGCAGCCAAGTCCTACGTACTCATGGACGCGTCCAGCGGCAACGTGCTGGTCGAGAACAACGGTGACGAGCGCCTGCCGCCAGCCAGCCTGACCAAGCTGATGACCGCCTACATCGCCACCCTGGACATCCGCCGTGGCCAAATCGGTGAGAACGACCCGGTTACCGTCAGCGAAAACGCCTGGCGTACCGGCGGTTCGCGCATGTTCATCAAGGTTGGCAGCCAGGTGACTGTCAGCGACCTGCTGCACGGCATCATCATTCAGTCCGGTAACGACGCCTCGGTCGCCTTGTCCGAGCACATCGCCGGCAGCGAAGATGCGTTTGCCGACATGATGAACAAGACGGCTGCCGACCTGGGCATGACCAACAGCCACTTCATGAACCCGACTGGCCTGCCGAACCCGGAGCACTACTCGTCGGCGCACGACATGGCGACCCTGGCCCGCGCGATCATCACCGTCGACCCGGCTCACTACGCGATCTACTCGCAGAAAGAGTTCTTCTGGAACAACATCAAGCAGCCCAACCGCAACCTGCTGCTGTGGCGTGACAAGACCGTCGATGGCCTGAAAACCGGCCACACCGACGAAGCCGGCTACTGCATGGTGGCTTCGGCCGTTCGTGACGGCCAGCGCCTGATCGCCGTGGTGTTCGGCACCAACAGCGAGCAGTCGCGTGCTGCCGAGACCCAAAAGCTGCTGACCTATGGCTTCCGCTTCTTCGAAACCCAGACCTTCTACCAGAAGGGCACCGAGCTGACCCAGGCTCCGGTCTGGAAGGGCGCCACCGGCCAGATCAAGGCTGGCCTGGCTGACGACCTCACCATGACTATGCCTAAAGGCCAATTGAAGCGCCTGCAGGCTTCGATGACCATGAACCCGCAGCTCACCGCACCGATCGCCAAAGGTGACGTGATCGGCAAAGTGGAAGTCAAACTGGACGAGAAAGTGGTTCACAGCGCCGACCTGATCGCCCTCGATGGCGTCGAGGAAGGTGGTTTCTTCCGCCGTATGTGGGATAGCATCCGTCTATTCTTCTACGGGTTGTTCAACTGATACGTGACCTGCATGCCCCCGCGTATCTCGCGGGGGCGTTGTTGTTGCCACGGCTTACGAGGCCGTTTCCGCCATGAGCGAACCAGACGTCAAGTCGCATAAGATCGAATTCCCTTGCGACGATTACCCGATCAAGGTAATCGGCGATACCGTTGTCGGTTTCAAGGACACGGTCATCGAGATTCTCAGCAAGCACGCCAAAGTCGACCTTTCCACCCTGGCCGAACGCCAGAGCAAGGAAGGCAAGTACACCACCGTGCAATTGCACATCGTTGCCGAAAGCGAGAACCAGCTGCACGATATCAACAGCGCCCTGCGCGCTACCGGCATCGTGAAAATGGTGCTCTGATGTCCGCTTGCCTCGGTTTTCGCGAGCTTGGCCTGCAGCCCTATGAACCGGTGCTGGAGGCCATGCGCCGTTTTACCGAGCAGCGCAGCCCGGACAGCCAGGATGAAATCTGGCTGGTCGAGCACCCCGCGGTCTTCACCCAGGGCCAGGCTGGCAAGGCCGAGCACCTGCTGGTGCCGGGCGACATCCCGGTGGTGCAGACTGACCGCGGTGGCCAGGTGACCTATCATGGCCCCGGTCAGCAGGTGGCCTACCTGCTGCTGGACGTGCGCCGGCTGGGCTTTGGCGTGCGTGAGCTGGTCAGCCGTATCGAACAGGCCTTGATCGGCCTGCTCGCCAGTTACGACGTGCAGGCATCGGCCAAGCCCGATGCTCCGGGCGTCTATGTCGATGGAGCGAAAATCGCCTCCCTCGGCCTGCGAATCCGCAACGGCCGTTCGTTCCACGGCCTTGCCCTGAACGTGGACATGGACCTTGCGCCATTCCGCCGAATCAACCCCTGCGGCTATGCGGGGCTGGCCATGACCCAGCTGCGCGATCTGGCAGGCCCGATCGAACTCGACGAGGTCAGGACAAGGCTGCGCGGACAGCTGGTCAAGCACCTCGACTACGCTGAGCAGACGACCCTCACGGGCGGAATCGACTGAATATGACAACTGTGCAAGAAGCCGTGCCGAACCTGATACCTACCCAGGATGCCACCCCGCGCCCAGCGCCAAAGAAGGTGGAAGCTGGGGTCAAGCTGCGTGGCGCCGACAAGGTGGCGCGCATCCCGGTAAAAATCATCCCTACCGACGAGTTGCCGAAGAAGCCTGACTGGATCCGCGTGCGGATCCCGGTGTCGCCCGAGGTAGACCGCATCAAGCAACTGCTGCGCAAGCACAAGCTGCACAGCGTGTGCGAAGAGGCCTCCTGCCCGAACCTAGGCGAGTGCTTCTCCGGTGGTACCGCTACCTTCATGATCATGGGTGACATCTGCACCCGTCGTTGCCCGTTCTGCGACGTTGGCCACGGCCGGCCGAAACCGCTGGACCTGGACGAGCCGAAAAACCTGGCTGTCGCGATTGCCGACCTGCGCCTGAAGTATGTGGTGATCACCTCGGTGGACCGCGACGACCTGCGTGACGGCGGTGCCCAGCACTTTGCCGACTGCATCCGCGAAATCCGCGCATTGTCGCCGGGTGTGCAACTGGAAACCCTGGTGCCGGACTACCGTGGCCGCATGGACGTTGCGTTGGAGATCACCGCGCAAGAGCCGCCAGATGTGTTCAACCACAACCTCGAAACCGTACCGCGCCTGTACAAGGCCGCACGCCCAGGCTCGGACTACGACTGGTCGCTGGACCTGCTGCAGAAGTTCAAGCAGATGGTGCCGCACGTACCGACCAAGTCGGGCTTGATGCTCGGCCTGGGCGAGACCGACGAAGAAGTGATCGAGGTGATGCACCGCATGCGTGAGCATGAAATCGACATGCTCACCCTCGGCCAGTACCTGCAGCCATCGCGCAGCCACCTGCCGGTACAACGTTTCGTGCACCCGGACACCTTCGCCTGGTTCGCCGAAGAAGGTTACAAGATGGGCTTCAAGAACGTTGCCTCCGGCCCGCTGGTGCGCTCTTCGTACCACGCCGACCAACAGGCTCACGAAGCCAAGATCAAGCTCTGAGCCTAGCGCAGAGCGACCTATGCCGATGCACGCCGTAAGGCGGCATCGGCATTTTTGTTTGTGCCACACGCGCTGCAAGGAGCCGCGATGAATTGCGCCGAAACCTTTCAACCCAGCCTGCCAGCCGCACTGCCGGCCAACGCCTGCTTTGCCATTGTCGCCCCGGCGGGTGCGGCGCGTCTGGATACGCACAAGGTCAGCCAGTGGTTCGCTGACCGTGGCTACCGTTGTCGTATCTACCCGGGGGCCCTGCAAGCCCAGGGTTACCTGGCCGGGCCGGACCAACAGCGCCTGCAGGACCTGCACGATGCCTTTGCCGACCCGTCCATCGACGCCATCCTGTGCATGCGTGGGGGCTACGGCAGCATGCGCTTGCTCGACCAGCTCGACTTCGAGCTGGTTCGGCGCAACCCTAAGCCGTTGATCGGTTACAGCGACATCACTGCGTTGCACACGGCGATCTACCGGCATGCCGGGCTGGTTACCTTCCATGGGGGGATGCTCAATGCCGACCTGTTGGGGGCGAAGTTGCCACCGACCGAGTCGTCGTTGCTGGCGCAATTGGGCGGGCATGTGCGGGCAGGCGAGCAGATCGCGCACCCGGCGGACTATGCCTTGAGCAGTGTGTTGCCGGGAGCGGCCAGCGGGCCGCTGCTGGGCGGCAACCTGTCTATGTTGGGTGCGACCATGGGGACCCTTGCCGAACTGGATACCCAGGGGTGCATCCTGTTCATCGAGGACGTCAACGAGCCGTTGTACCGGGTGGACCGGTTGCTGACCCAGTTGCGTCTGGCAGGCAAGCTGGAAGGGGTGAAAGGTGTGCTGGTGGGGGACTTTGCCGGGATTACCACGGCGGCGTTGGCGCCGTTGCTGGAGGACACTTTCGCGCCGCTGGGTGTGCCGGTGCTGGCGGGGTGGCGCAGTGGGCATTGCGACCCGAATGTATGTTTGCCGCTGGGGGCTCGGGTCAGGCTGGACAGTGATCGGCAGAGCTTGGTGCTGGAGCAGGACTTGTACAAGGCTTGAGATTGCCGGGGCTGCGTTGCAGCCCATCGCGACACAAGGTCGCTCCCACCAGAGCGATGCGATCCTCCTGTGGGAGCGGCCCGGGCAATCTCACTGCTGGCGCAAGCTCTCGAGCAGCTTGTGGGTCGGGTATCCATCCGCCGGCCACCCCAGCCCCTGCTGGGCATTACGGATTGCCTTGCGGGTGTTGGCGCCGATAATGCCATCGGCATTGCCCGCATCATGCCCACGGCTGTTCAGCAGGTTCTGCAACTCCATGCGCTCGCTGCGGCTGAGCGGCAAGTCTTCCTTCGGCCAAGCGCCGGCAATGAAGCCCCAGCCGCTAAAGCGGTCACCCAACAGGCTCACTGCCAGCGCGTAGGACGACGAGTTGTTGTACTTGAGAATGGCGCGGAAGTTGTCCAGTACCAGGAACGCCGGCCCGCGCGCGCCAGCCGGCAGCAGCAGGGCGGCAGACAGCTGGTTGCTACCGGCCGGCAGCTGGGTGCCTGCTGGCAGTTTCACGCCCATCGCCAGCCATTCGCTCACCGGTTTGCGCAGCGCGCCATCGGCCTGCCAGAAGTCGAAACCAGCCGGCACCTGTACCTCGAAGCCCCACGGCTGACCACGCTTCCAGCCCGAGCTTTGCAGGTAATGCGCGGTCGAGGCCAGGGCGTCCGGTGTGCTGTTCCAGATGTCGCGGCGGCCATCACCGTCGAAGTCCACGGCATGGGTGTTGTAGGTGGTCGGGATGAACTGGGTCTGGCCCATGGCGCCGGCCCACGAACCGCGCATGGCCTCGGGCTGGATGTCGCCATGCTGAATGATCTGTAGCGCGGCGATGAGCTGGTCCTGGGCGAACTGCGGGCGGCGGCCCTCATAGGCCAGGGTGGCCAGCGAGCGGATCACCGACTTGTTGCCCTGGAACTGGCCAAAGTTGCTTTCCATGCCCCACACCGCGACCAGCACCTGGCGGTCGACGCCATAGCGTTGTTCGAGGCGGGTCAGCAGTTCGGCGTTCTGCTCCAGCAGCTTCTTGCCGTTGCGCACGCGCAGGGGCGACAGGGCGCCTTCGAGGTATTCCCATACCGGGCGGGTGAACTCCGGCTGGCTGCGGTCGGCCTTGATCACGTCCATATCGGGGGTGACGCCGAGGAAGGCTCGGTCGAAGGTGCTCGGCGAGATGCCGGCTTGCAGGGCTTGCTGGCGGAAGCCTGCCTGCCACTGGGCGAAGGTTTGCAGAGGCTGGATTTCAGTGCTGACGTCAGGCGTTGTGCCGGGCACAGTCACCACTGGAGCGGGTTGGGCAGGGGCCAGCGGCAGTGCGTCGGCGGCGGTGGGTTTTTCCGCGCAGGCCACAAGCAGGATGAAGCTGGAGGCCGCGATCAGCTGGCGGGTTTCCCAGCGGGGGAGAAGACGGAAGAGCATGCACAGATCCAGAATTGCAGGTCAGGTGACGACCATACCATGCCTGCGCTTGCGATGCTTTCATGCCGCCAAAAAGTAGGAAGCCTCCCAATCTCTCGATTGGAAGGCTTCGCGGCGGTAGCTGCCTTTGCCCTTGTCGGGTTGTTCCTGGCGACAGCGGAACAGGGGCTGGGCGATGATCGACTTGGCCTTGTTGGGGCCGTGTTTTTTCGGCTTTTTGCTCATGGCGGGGTTCCCCGGTTGGGTGGGTTTCGGGGCGCACTGTAGGGCGTGGTGCGGGGTGGGGCCAATTGATTGTGTTTATGGCCGCGAAAGGGCTGCAAAGCAGCCCCCATTACTCAGGGGGGAGGGTCAGGCGCTGCCCAGCCATCAACAGTGATAGCCGCGCCAGGCCCGTCCAGGGCGATCCCTCCGCCTGGCCCTTGATTTGCGCATCGATGCGCTGGGCGTCCTGCAGCAACTGCGCCCAGCGCTGCGCCGAGAGGCGCTGCAGGGCCTTGCTGACCAGCGGCCTGCGTTTGTCCCAGACAGGCGGGCGGGCCTGGCTGAAGGCTTTGTCCAGCGGCACGCCCTGGCTGAACTGTTGGGCCAACCCAGCCAGCTGACGCAGCTCGCGGGCCAGGGCCCAGAGGATGACTGGCGGCTCCACACCCTCACCGCGCAAGCCTTCGAGCATGCGCAGCGCATGTGCAGCTTCGCCGTTGAGAATGGCATCGACCAGGCCGAAGACATCGAAGCGGGCACTGTCGGCCACGGCGGCCTGCACGGTTTCCACGGTGATTTGGCTGCCTTCGGCCAGCAATTTGAGCTTTTCGATTTCCTGCGCGGCTGCCAGCAGGTTGCCTTCCACACGGGCGGCAATCAGGTCGACGGCGTCACGCTGTGCTGATAAACCGGCCTGTTGCAGGCGCTGGTTGATCCACTGCGGCAACTGGTGCACATCCACCGGCCAGATCTGGATGAACTGGCAGTGGGCGCCTTCGATCAATGCCTTGCCCCACTTGGTCTTCTGCGCACTGCCGTCGAGCTTGGGCAGGCTGATCAGCAGCAGGGTGTCTTCGGCAGGGTTGGCGCAGTACTCCATCAGCGCGGCGGCGCCCTTGTCACCGGGCTTGCCCGAGGGCAGGCGCAGTTCCAGCAGGCGGCGTTGGGCGAACAGCGAGAGGCTGGCGCCAGCCTGGAGCAGCGTGCCCCAGTCGAAGTTGGCGTCGGCACTGAATACCTGGCGTTCGTCGAAACCTTGCTGCCGCGCGGCATTGCGGATGGCGTCGGCGGCTTCCTGGCACAGCAGCGGGTCGTCGCCGCTGACCACGTAGACCGGTGCCAGGGCGCCTTGCAGGTGCTTGTTGAGTTGGGCGGGGGCGAGCTTCATGGGGAACAGGCGGGGCACCCGAGGGCGCCCCGCACGGGCTTAGTTGCCCGGTACTTCCAGTGGCGATTGCTGAGGTGTTTCGGCTTGCTGGCGGCGGGCAGCCTCCAACGCGGCAGCTTCGGCTTTGGCGCGCTCGTCGGCTTTACGCTGCAGCTCGTCCAGCTGGGACGGGGTCAGCATTTGCAAACGCACGACCATGCCGTTGACCAGGTCGCGGCGCATTTCTTCACGGGCGCG
>NZ_BCBQ01000030.1:0-65533 GCF_001320885.1 Pseudomonas sp. NBRC 111140 | reverse complement strand
TGGCTTCATGATGAACAGCCAGGAGCTGGAAACTGCGGTACGTCTGGGCATGCACATCACCGTGGTGATCCTGCGTGACGACGGCTATGGCATGATCCGCTGGAAGCAGGCCAACATGGGCTTCACCGATTTCGGCCTGGACTACGGCAACCCGGACTTCGTCAAATACGCCGAAGCTTATGGCGCCAATGGGTATCGCGTAGAAAGTGCCGACTCGTTGATTCCGCTGCTTGACCACTGTGTCTCCAACCCAGGGGTGCACGTGATTGATTGTCCGGTCGACTACAGCGATAACGACCGTATATTGAACATTGATCTGCGCGAGCGCAGCGCGGCGGTGTGAAGCCGTCTTGTTCTGGCTGATCGCCGATTCAGTGTGGTGGCGAAGCGTCTGGCTGACAAACAAAGGCAAGGTTATGCTTCGCCACCCACAGATAAGGAGAGCGAGAATGGGCAGAGGGCTGGAAAGGATTCGAGCGTGGCTTACACCACGGAGGCGGTTCTGGTCAGGCATGGCCCTGTTCACAGTGACTGTTACCGTGCCGGTTGTCAGCCCAGGAACGAGCGTCAGTTGGCTCATCGGACCTGCTGCCGTACTCATCGTTGGTAGCTTGATGACGGTGCCGAACGGCAAACAATGAAGTACTGGGCCCGCAGAGGCGCGTGGGGCTGTTTTGCGAGCCCCTGACTGAATGGCCGACCGGCGCGGCCATGTTCCAGGCTGCAGGCGTATCAATCTGTACGCAGTATCGGGAACAGTTCTAGCGGATTGCGTGATTCGCTGTTCATCAGGTCGCACGCAGCCGCAGCTTGTGACTTGTTTATAAAGCCGTGCTTGAGCCGTTGTTTTTCCTGGTTGTCGTAGAGGTCGAAGCCGCCCGAAGTGGTCGCGGCGTAGAACCGGTTGCCGATGCGGAAGGACTCGCCTTCCACCGGCACAGCAGGAACGATAACGAATCTTGGTTGCATGTCACGCGCCTCCCCAGGCAGATATCTAATTATTAGTCTGAGAGCGGGAAGGCAACAATATGACTCATCGAGACTAATCAATGGCGTGGCGTGTCACGGCTATCCGCCATGAACTGAGGGATGGCTGGCATCCCGATGCAACCCGTGTGATGGGGGAGGCGCATCGGAATGTCTTGCCGGCGCTCGGCGCTCAGCGATGGATGAGCGAGAGCTCGCTGATGATGCAGATCGAGCCTTCGTCGGCGGGCGTTGCAGCGGTGTAGTCGACCTGGTTGTAGACCCCACCGTGGAACTCGAACAGGCGTGAAGCCCAGGTACTGTCGAGCTGCAAATCGCCCGATGTGCCGGATACCCCATTGCATTTGGCTGTCACATTGACCACGCCGTCAGCCGTGGTGTGGATGCTGATATTGAACTTCTCCCCTAGCGGCACCCCCTTCAAAACCGTTGAGTTCACAGGGTCTGTCTGGTTGTAGGTGCGTCGAAAGCCCAGGGTGATGTTGCCCTTGTTCCAGAACACTTTCACCGGCGGGCTGTCATCCCCACGCACGTGCATCTGGGCGATGACCACCTTCTGCGCCGCGTTTACCTTGGTCAGCGTCATTGTCTGGCGATTCCAGTGATCCTGGGCGCTGGCCAGCGTCCAGTCTTCCGTTTCTGTCCACTCGCAGCGGGTCCTGTGAGTGCTTTTGCTCGAAGCCCCTTTGGTGGGGGCTGAAAACTGGATCGAACCATCGCTGAGCACCTTCACGATGCTCGGGAAGCGGGCAATTGCTTCGGCGCCGTTGACTTCCAGGGCAACCGGATTGGTTGAGGAAACCGCTATCGGGGTGGCAATGGTGAGCTTGCTGATGTCTACGGCCATGGGGCTGCTCCTTAGAAAAAGCTGGGGTTGAATGGTGGAGTGATCTGGCGACCGGGAAGTGGTTGCCGACGCCAAAATTAGCCATAAGCTAAATATCAGTCAATAGCTTTTGGCTAAATAAATTTCGCTTGAAGAATAATTACCCGCGGGCGAAATTTTTCCGCAATGGGGCTTTACGCTGGATTTGGCAGTGAGATAAGCTTTCCTTTAATACTGTACAAACATACAGCCTTCAGGATGGGAATATGTCCAAGCACATGAAGTCAGAGCCCCAGCTGCGCCAGGAGATGACCGGAATAGAGCGGCTTAGCCTGCGGGTGTCGTCAATGATCAACCACCCGCTTGCGCAGACTCAGCGCTGGGTTGTGGTGCATCGCCTGGATACTGACGGTGACAGGGAGTGGGAGGAGGTAATGGGCCTGCTGTCGGAAACACCCGAACTGGACCTGACCTTCAACGATGACGAGAGCGTGACAGTGCGCTGGGAGCGCAGCAGTGTGGAAGAGCGTGACGATTTCTTGGTTGAGCAGGACAGCGAGCAGCAGGTCGAGGAGGCGGCACCTTTCTGAGCATCAGAAAAAGCCCGCCGTGGAGGGCGGGCTTCGCTTTACACAAGGTGGGCATTCCACACCAGTAGCACCCTGGCCTGTATGTAAATCTCTTCCTGGCGAATCATGCGGTCTTTGTGTCGCGAGTTGTCGGAGATCATCTCGAAATGCTCCTCATCCGCGATTTGCAGCCGCTTGATGTAGATGTGGTCGCCCCAGGAGAAGAAATAGATGCCATCGCCAACGAACTCGCGGATGCTGACATCGACGATCAGCGGGTCGCGGTGCTTGATGGTTGGCTCCATCGACTGGCCCCAGCCCGTTACCATTTTCAGATGGTGGTGCTCACTGAACGCTACGCCCAGTTCGCGCAGGTGGCTGGGGCTGACGCGAATGTCCTTGAACATCTCGGGGTAATCGTGGGGGATCTGGCCGCCACCCATGGCTGCCCGCACGTCGTAATGGGCAATCCACACTTCATCACCGACCAGGCCAGGGCGAACCCGCTCAGCCTTCACCAGTGGGGTATCTGCTGGCTCTTGCGCAGCGGCCAGCAACCGTTGCCGGGTTTCTTCGGGGATACCTTTACCGCTTCTTGCCAGCATCTGCTTGACCAGGTCGGCTGCAGAAAGCTTGCTGTCAGCCACCTCGACGCCAACTTGCGTGTGCTCGCCTGGCGTCACCGCATCGAACCAACCCCGTGGCAAACCTTCGATGCCCTCGATGCGACGGGCCACGTCATCACCCAGGTTCTTCGCGGTCTTGTCGGAAAGGATCTGGCTCAGATGGGCAGGCGCCATCCCCCAGCGCTCTGCGCAGGATCCTTTCCTCTGGCTACCGATCAGCTTGATCAGGTTGAGCTTGCGAATTTCGTAAATATCCATGGGGTGAAGCATGCCAGTGTTTAGCTGGCTGCTAAATATGCGCATGGCTAAATTGGCTCTTGTGGCGATGTTAGCTGTAGGCTAAATTAAATGGGCGAACAAGGAAAGCCACCGAGGCAATTTTCTCCAAGGCTTATCACATCATCATCTGTAATGAGGTGCACATGGATCCGACCGACCTCGGCCCGGGCACAGTCACTTGGCTGAGCGGTACGGGTACTGTTTTGCTGGGTGCATTTCTGTGGCTGCGCAAGTGGTTGTCCAGGGATGCGGTCGACCGCGCGATGGACAGTGCGGATATTGCGGTCATCCACCGCCTGACAGAACTGCTGGACATCGAACGGGACGCCCGAAGAGAGGCAGAGGCTAAAGCTGATCAGCTCGCCAAGGAGCGAAACGAACTGGTGATGACCGTGGGGCGGCTGCAAGGCAAGGTCATGGCCCTGACCAACCAGTCTGGTCGCAGCCCTCATCCCTGAGGGTGGCCCAAGCAAAAAAAAGCCCGCCAGATTGGCGGGCACAAGGGCGTAGGGAGTAACGCACAACAAATTCGGGTCAGGCGACCAGGGTGCCGGGTTGCAACTGCTCAACCAGGGCCTGGGCCGAGGCAAGCGTCGGCATCGGGCCGCTCACGGCTTCACCGTTACGCACCAGGTACCAGCATGCCAACAGGCCCTGTTCACGCAGTGAAACGGGGACGGCGCTACCGACAACGGACATGATCTGAATAGTGGCCATGAGGACCTCCTGTGAAACATGGCTCTACCATACGCAGCAGCCGGAACGCTTTGAAATCAACTTCCTCGATAGTGGTCATTAGTTCTATCAACCGTTACCAGCGTGGCGGGCCGTAGTACACCGGTGGCGGGCCGTAATAAGGGCGGTAGCCTGGGGGCGGTGGCGCGGGTGCGTAGTACGGCTGGTAGTACACCGGCTGTGGTGGCGGTTGCACGTACACCGGGGGAGGCGCGTAATAGACTGGCTGGCGTTCGACGTACACGGTGCGGTCACGCCCGCCATAAACCGTCGCCCCAACCACGGCACCGACCACGGCAGCACCTAGCAGGGGGCCTGGCCCATACCAACCACCGCCGCCATGGCCATAACCGCCGTGGGCTGCAGCAGGCCCGCTGATGGCCAAGGCACCGACCAGCAGGGCGATTCCGGGAATGTGACGGTTCATAAAACAACCTCGCAGGAAAACCCCACGCTTGGGGCCTTATTACTATGACTCCAGTCTCCGTCAGCTGAGCACAGGGGAACGGTAAAGGTTGTGTAAGGGACGACCAGTGGTTGCCTCTGTTACGCTGAACAAACGTTTCAGTTATGACTATGGAGCAGGTTATGTCGACAACTCCCAGCAGAGATACAGTGCTGTGCATTTCCTTGGCCGGCCGCCCTGGTACCTTCGGCGTGCGCTTTCACAACCACCTCTACCAGCAGCTGGGTTTGGACTTTTACTACAAGGCCATGCGCACCGATGACCTGCCGGCGGCGGTGGCGGGTATCCGCGCGCTGGGTATTCGCGGCTGTGGGGTGTCGATGCCATACAAGGAGGCCTGCATGGCCTTGGTCGATGAAATCGACCCGTCAGCGCAAGCCATTGAATCGGTCAATACCCTGGTCAACAGCAATGGCCACTTGAAGGCTTACAACACCGATTACCTGGCTGTGCGTCAGTTGCTGGCGCAGCACCAGGTCGACCCAGGCACCGCGTTTGCCCTGCGTGGCAGTGGGGGGATGGCCAAGGCCGTGGCCAGTGCCCTGCGCGATGCCGGGTTTGCCGAAGGCATCATCGTTGCGCGCAACGAGCAGGCCGGGCGGCAGCTGGCGGATGTGTGCGGTTACCGCTGGTTGCCACAGCTGGACGACATCTGCCCGCCAATGCTGGTGAACGTGACACCGATCGGTATGGCGGGCGGGCCAGAGGCAGATGTGCTGGCGTTTTCCGAGCAGGCCATTGCGGCAGCGGAGCGGGTATTCGATGTGGTAGCGATGCCGGCGCAAACGCCGCTGATCCGCCAGGCCCAAGCGTTGGGCAAGCCGGTGATCACTGGGCTGGAGGTCATTGCGCTGCAGGCGCTGGAGCAGTTTGTGCTGTACACCGGGGTAAGGCCGACGCGGGCGCAGGTAGACGCTGCGGTGGCGTACGCCCGGGATATCTGATTATTGCTGTACTGGCCCTTTCGCGGCTTTAGCCGCGAAAGGGCCAGTACAGGATAAGACAGGGTCAGAACACCTTGTGCCCGTCATCCAGCTGATGGTCGACCAACGCCCGGCCATGGGCCAGCGACACATGCTGAGCATTTTCAAGGTCGGAGAAAAACTGCATCGGCATCGACAGACGCTTGCTGGTGTGCCCGTCGGGTGTGGTGATCAGGCAGCCGGCGGCATAGGGCAGGGGGGAGTCAGGATGGGGCATCACGCTGGCGGTGATGGTGTGCTCGCGGTATTCACAGTGAAGAGATTGCATCGTCCTTACCTCGCTGTGGCATGTGAAGCGGTTACCTTCATATACCACAGCAAGGGGCCGGGAGTTCCCGGCCCGACGAGCGAGCCGCGACGAACGCTTACCCTTTGAGTTCGGTTGGCTGGATCACTTCGACCCAGTAACCGTCCGGGTCCTTGACGAACGCCAGGTGGTTCATACGCCCATCCTGCAGGCGTTTCTGGAACGGTACATCCAGTGCTTCGAAGCGCGCGCAAGCGGCGCGTACGTCGGGCACCGAAATGCAGATGTGGCCAAAACCGCGCGGGTCGGTGTTGCCGTTGTGGTAGGCAAACTCGGCATCGTTTTCGGTGCCGTGGTTGTGGGTCAGCTCCAGCACGCCAGGGATCGACTTCATCCATTGGTGGCGTGCGGTGTCATCGGCGGGAATCAGCGCCGGATCGACCAAGGCCAGGAAGTAAAGGCTGAACGCGGCTTCTGGGAAATCACGCTTGTCGACCAGGCGGAAGCCCAGGACGCGGGTGTAGAAGTCCAGCGACTTCTTGATGTCCTTGACCCGCAGCATGGTGTGGTTGAAGACGAACTGGGCGGTGGCGGCGTCAGGTTGCGCGGTGACGCCAGGCAGGGTTTGCAGATCGTGCAGGCTCATGGGAACTCCTGAGACAGGGCCGGGCGCAGGGCGCCGGCAAAACAGACAGGCTGGCCATGATACGGCAGTGCGCCGATTGCGCAAATGAAAGCGCCCTGCACAAGGCAGGGCGCTGGAATTAGAGGCCCGCATGTGCGGGCGCGTGATGGGGTCGCTAGTCCTTTAGCTGTCTCGATACTGAGCCAGCCTTTGTGAAAAAAGTGTGAAGCAGGTGTGGACGTTTCATCAGCGTACCCAGCTTTCCACGGTGGCGGCCCCGTACTGTTCTTTCCAGGCCTTGAGGCCGCGGTGGTTGCCGCCTTTGGTCTCGATTCGCTCGCCGGTGTGTGGGTTCTGGTACACCTTTACCACGCGCGGGCGGCGTTGTTGCTTGGGCGCTGCGCTGGAAGCGCGGGCTACTGCCTTGGGGTCGAGGATGGCGATGATATCGCGCAGGCTCTTGTCATAGCTTTTCATCAGGCCGACTAGTTTCTGCTCGAATTCGATTTCGCGTTTGAGGCCGGCATCCTTTTTCAACGCTTCCAGTTGCGCCATCTGTTCCTGGAGCGCTTTTTCGGCAGCACGAAACTCTGCAAGTCTGGACACTGTAATCACTCCTGTACGTCAGTCGTGGCAGGGCGTGACGAACATTGAATAAGCGTAAAACGCCGGCCACGCGGGTGGGATTTGCTGTTCGCTGATATCGAGTGTAGTCATTCATGGGTACTGGGTAAACCGCTAACTTTTTATAAGTAATACGGGAACTTTCCTAGTTTTGCGTGCGCTATTTCACGGCTTTTTTCCGGCTGCCCCTCAAGGTGCTTAGACCATGGTCCAATGGCCCGTTCCAGAGCCTTTGCGCGATCATTTCAGATGATGGTCGGCTATTGTTCGGCTCCCGCAGTACCGTGGCCAACGCGCGCCACAGGTTGTTAACTTGTCTTCATTCTGGATGTTCTCTCGCATGTTTGCCCCTTTCCCTCACGCCCCTGGGCGTCGTGTTGCCGGCCTGTTCCTGTTGTGTGCCGGCGTCAACGCCCAGGCCGCCGGTTTTCTTGAAGACAGTAGTGCCAAGGTCGAAGCACGCAATGTCTATTTCAACCGGGATTTCCGGGACGGCCACAGCAGTTCCAGCCAGGGCGCGTCCAAGCGCGAAGAATGGGCACAAGGCTTCATCCTCAATGTGCAGTCGGGTTATACGCAAGGGCCGGTAGGCTTTGGTGTTGATGCGCTGGGCATGTTCGGCTTCAAACTGGATTCCAGCCCTGCCGACAGTAACAGTGGTTTGCTGCCGTCTTCCGGGCATGATCCGCGCGGCTCTGCCGACCAGTACGCGAAGATGGGCCTGGCGGCCAAGGTCAAGGTTTCCAACACCGTGCTCAAGTACGGTTCGATGATGCCGGATGTGCCGTTGCTCAAGTACAACGATGGCCGCCTGCTGCCGACCATGTTCCACGGCGCCATGCTCACCTCCGAAGAATTGCGCAACCTGAAGTTCACCGTGGCGCGGCTGGACAAATATACCGCTCGGGACTCTACCGACCGCCAGGACATTCGCGTGCACTGCAAGAACAAGCGCTATGCCTGCGATACCGAAGCCGACCACTTCGACCTGGCCGGTGTCGATTACCGTTTCAACGAGCGGATCAGCGCCCAGTACCAGGTCGCCAAGCTGGAAAACATCTATCGCCAGCACTTCCTCGGCCTGGTGGCCAGCCAGCCGCTGGCAGTGGGTAGCCTGTCTGCCGACCTGCGCCTGATCAAGAGCGATGACATCGGCAATGCCCGTGCCGGCGCAATCGACCACCGCGCGTTCAGCGGCATGCTTGGCTACAGCCTGGGTGGCCACAAGGTGAGTGCCGGCTGGCAGCGCATGTATGGCGACAGCGCCATGCCGTATCTGGATGGCAGCAACCCATACCTGGTCAACTATGCCCAGATCAACGACTTCGCCGCCGCCCAGGAGCGTTCCTGGCAAGTGCGCTATGACTACGACTTCAAGGCACTGGGGGTGCCTGGCCTGACCTTCTTCACCCGTTATATCAATGGCGACTCCATCAAGGTGCCGGGCAGCAGTGCCGAAGGTAAGGAATGGGAACGCGACACTGAGTTCAAGTACCAAGTGCAAAGTGGCACTTTCAAGGATGTCAGCGTGCGCCTGCGTAATTCCACTTACCGCAGCAACTATGAAAAGTGGGCACGTGACATGGATGAAACACGGGTCATTGTCAGCTACAACTTCTCGATCTTCTAAGCCGTCGCTTTGCCAAATACCGGTGGCCGCCTGACAATGGCTGCTGGTTCCCGCAAAGGGCAGGGCAATGAAAGACCTGTTGTTGATCGGCATCGGCGCGGGTGACCCGCGCCAGGTCACTTATGAGGCAGTCGACGCGCTGCGTAGCGCTTGCGTGTTCTTCGTGCTCGACAAGGGCCGCGACAAGGATGACCTGGTGCAACTGCGCAAGGCAATTCTGCAACGCTACCGTGCCGAGGGCGGTTACCGCCTGGTGCAGGTGGCCGACCCTGTGCGCGATGGTCAGGCGGATGACTACCAGGGCGCGGTGCAGGACTGGCACCGGCAGCGCGCTGCGCTGTATGCCCAACTGATCGAGCAGGAAATTGGCGACGGGGAGACTGGCGCCTTTTTGCTGTGGGGCGAGCCGACCCTGTATGACAGCACCCTGCGTATTCTCGACCTGGTCCGCGAGCGCGGCGTGGCGCTGCGCCTGCAGGTAGTCCCTGGCATCAGCAGCGTTCAGGCTCTGGCAGCGCGCCACCAAGTGCCGCTCAACCGCATTGGTGAGCCGCTGACCGTGCTGCCGGGGCGGCGACTGGGCGGGCATGGGCCTATCGACAATGTTGTGGTGATGCTCGACGGGCAAAGCGCGTTCGCCCTGCTCGATGACCCGGCGTTGATGATCTATTGGGGCGCGTACCTGGGGACGGAGGACGAGGTACTGATTGCCGGGCCATTGCAGGCAGTGAAGGCGCAAATACTGCAAGTGCGTGAGCGGGAGCGGCTGCGCAAGGGGTGGATCATGGACACCTACCTCTTGCGCAGGGCGCTGTAGTTGGCGATACCCCTATCAAGGGTTACCCAGAATAGCCACCACCTTGTCCCGCAACTGGTCGATGCTGAACGGCTTGCCGATCAGGTGCATGCCTTCGGGCACATTGAAGCTGTCGGCATAGCCACTGGCGAACAGCACGGGCAACAGCGGCCGCAGTTCGCGTGCTTTCCCCGCCAGTAACTCGCCTCGCATGTCCGGCAAGCCCACATCGGTCATCATCAGTGCCAGCGCCTGGTTCGGGTCTTCGAGTACCCGCAGGGCGGCCGCGGCGTCTTCTGCCTCGATGACGTTGTAGCCCAGTTCGTCGAGCACTTCGACCATCAGCATACGGACGATGTCGTCGTCTTCGACTACCAGAAGGTGCATGGTTCGGATCCTGTACAAATGAGTGTCTTTAATCTGTGCACCGCGCGGCATCAGAAGTTCCCGAGGATACCGATCCATGCAAATAGATGGAACGATTCCCGAACGCAACCTTCAAATACTGGCTAAATGCCCTGCCAGACCCGTCAAAGCTGGTTAGACTCGCTTATCAGGACGGCGCAGTGGCAGATAACAACAATGACTGATCGGCCACTCTTTTCAATGGACTTTTCTTGCTCGGGCGTTTTCTCATGATTCAATCAGCCTCGATGGACCAGCGCAGCTTTCGCAAGCTGTTGAGCCGCAACATCGGCCTCCCTCTGGGGGTGGGCCTGCTGGGGGCCGTGGCCTTCGTCGCGGTGATCAACTACCTGCTCTCAGCCATGCAGTGGGTCGAGCACACTGACCGGGTGATCGGCAATGCCAACGAAACGGTCAAGCTGTCGATCGACATGGAAACCGGCATGCGCGGTTTCCTGATCACGGGTGACGAGCGTTTCCTTGACCCCTACGAGGTGGCCAAGCCGCGCATTCTCGGCAGCCTGCAAAGCCTGCGCGGCATGGTCGAAGACAACCCGCAGCAGGTCGACCGTATCGACCGGCTGATCGCCTTGCAGCAAGCCTGGAACACCTTCGGCAGCGAGATGATTGCCCTGCGCCGCACCCAAGGCGACTATCAGGCATCGATCGGCAATGGCCGCGGCAAGCGCCTGACCGACGAGATCCGCAAGGAGTTCGACGGCCTGATCGGCACTGAACAGCAATTGCGCATGGCCCGTAACGAAAAGGTCAGCAGCGTTACCGTCACGGCCATTTCGGTGTTCGTGCTGTTCATCGTCGGCCTGAGTGCCTTGCTCGCCTACCTGGGCCGGCGCGACCTGCTGGCGCTGTCTGGCAGCTACGAAGAAAACGCCAAGGCCCAGCAGCGTGCGGCCGAGCGCCTGGAGCACCAGGCCTGGCTGCGCAACGGGCAGACCCAGCTGGCCGAACAGGTACTGGGCCAACTGACCCTGCCGATGCTGGGTGACAACATCCTGCGCTTTTTTGCCGCTTACATGGGCAGTGTGGTGGGGGCGGTGTATGTGCGTGATGAGCATGGCCGCCTGGTACGGGTGGCTACCTATGGCCTGGATGCTGAAGAGCAGGCTCGGGAGCAGGTAAAGGGCGATCATGATGGCCTGTTGGCACAAGCGGTGCGCGAAGGTCGCCTGCTGTGCCTTGAAGACCTGCCCGAAGACTACTATCGCCTGAGTTCCGGCCTCGGCAGCGGCCTGCCACGTAATGCCTTGCTGATGCCTGCGATCGACGATGGTGGGATCAACGGCGTGGTCGAACTGGGCTTCCTGCGGCCTTTGCAGGCGCGCGACAACGAGCTGATGGAGCGACTGGGCGGCAACCTGGGCATTTCCATCGAAAGCGCCCGCTACCGTCAGCGTTTGCAGGAAGTGCTGGCCGAGACCCAGCAGTTGAACGAAGAGCTGCAAGTGCAGCAGGAAGAACTGAAAACCGCTAACGAAGAGCTGGAAGAGCAATCGCGCGTGCTCAAGGAGTCCCAGGCCCACCTGGAAACCCAGCAGGCGGAACTGGAGCAGACCAACGAGCAGTTGTCCGAGCGTACCGAGGCGCTGGACCGCAAGAATGACGAACTGGTCCAGGCCCAGGAAGAACTGCAGGCACGTGCCGACGAGTTGCAGCGCTCTAGCAAGTACAAGTCCGAATTCCTCGCCAACATGTCCCACGAACTGCGCACGCCGCTGAACAGCTCGCTGATCCTGGCCAAGCTGCTGGCGGAGAACGCCGAAGGCAACCTCAGCGACGAGCAGGTGAAGTTTGCCGAGTCGATCTACTCGGCTGGTAACGACCTGCTCAACTTGATCAACGATATTCTCGATATCGCCAAGGTCGAGGCCGGCAAGCTCGAAGTGCGGCCAGAAAGCACCCAGGTGGAGCGCCTGGTCGAGGGCCTGCGCGGGATGTTCGAACCGCTGGCCGGGCACAAGGGCCTGGCCTTCGAGGTAACGGCCGAGGCACAGGTGCCGGCCACCCTGTTCACCGACCGCCAGCGCCTTGAACAGATCCTCAAGAACCTGCTGTCCAATGCCATCAAGTTCACTGAGCGTGGCAAGGTCAGCCTGAACATTGGCTACCAGCCTGGCACGGGCATCGTGTTTGCCGTGCGCGATACTGGTATCGGCATTGCGGCCGACCAGCAGCAGGCGATTTTCGGTGCCTTCCATCAGGTCGATGGCACCAGCAACCGCCGTTATGGCGGCACCGGCCTGGGCCTGTCGATTTCCCGAGACCTGGCGCATTTGCTCGGCGGGCAGATCAACGTCGACAGCAGCCCCGGCCAGGGCAGCGTGTTCAGTCTGATTCTGCCGGAGCACTATGAGCGCCTGGCGCAGGACGTCGAGCCGCTCAGCCTGCGTCCGGCGGTCGATACGTTGCCACCCGCGCCGCAGGTGCCGGTGGTGTCGGCGCCAAAACGCCCGGCATTGGCATTTGTCGACGACCGCGAGCGCGCACCGTTCAGCAACCGCTGCATCCTGGTGATCGAAGACGAACCGAACTTTGCCCGCATCCTCTTCGACCTGGCCCACGAGCTGGGTTACAGCTGCCTGGTGGCGCAGGGCGCCGACGAAGGCTTCGAGCTGGCCGCCCAGTACATCCCCGATGCGATCCTGCTGGACATGCGCCTGCCCGACCATTCCGGCCTGACCGTGCTGCAACGCCTGAAGGAGCAAGCCGGCACCCGGCATATTCCGGTGCATATCATTTCTGTGGAAGACCGGGTCGAGGCCGCCATGCACATGGGCGCTGTCGGTTATGCGGTCAAGCCCACCAGCCGCGAAGAGCTCAAGGAAGTGTTCGCGCGCCTGGAAGCCAAGCTGACCCAGAAGCTCAAGCACATCCTGCTGGTGGAAGACGACGACCTGCAGCGCGAGAGCATTGCCCGGCTGATCGGCGACGACGATGTCGAGATCACCGCCGTGGCGTTTGCCCAGGACGCGCTTGCGCTGCTGCGCGAGAACATCTACGACTGCATGATCATCGACCTGAAGCTGCCGGACATGCTTGGCAACGAGCTGCTCAAGCGCATGACCGCCGAGGATATCCGTTCCTTCCCGCCGGTGATCGTGTACACCGGGCGCAACCTGACCCGCGAAGAAGAAGCCGACCTGCTCAAGTACTCGCGCTCGATCATCATCAAGGGCGCGCGCTCGCCGGAGCGCCTGCTCGACGAAGTGACGCTGTTCCTGCACAAGGTCGAGTCGCAGCTGTCCAACGAGCGCCAGCGCATGCTCAAGACCGCCCGCAGCCGCGACAAGGTGTTCGAGGGGCGCAAGGTGCTGCTGGTAGACGATGATGTGCGTAACATCTTCGCCCTCACCAGCGCCCTGGAGCACAAGGGCGCAATCGTCGAGATCGGCCGTAACGGCCGTGAGGCCATCGAACGCCTGGAGCAGCATGACGACATCGACCTGGTGCTGATGGACGTGATGATGCCGGAAATGGACGGTTTCGAGGCCACCCGCCTGATCCGCCAGCAACCGCGCTGGCGCAAGCTGCCGATCATCGCCGTGACCGCCAAGGCCATGAAGGATGACCAGCAGCGTTGCCTGCAGGCCGGGGCCAATGATTACCTGGCCAAGCCGATCGACCTGGACCGTCTGTTCTCGTTGATCCGTGTATGGTTGCCGCAACTGGAGCGAATTTGACTAGCGAACGTAATACCGACATCGAAATCCGCTTGCTGATCGAGGCCATCTACCTCAAGTACAGCTACGATTTTCGCAACTATTCCGGCGCTTCGATCAAGCGCCGGATCCTGCACGCGCTGCGCCAGTTGGACTGCTTGACGGTGTCGGCGCTGCAAGAGCGCGTGCTGCACGACCCCGGCATGTTCATGCAGTTGCTGCAGTACCTGACGATCCCTGTCAGTGAGATGTTTCGCGACCCGGGGCACTTCCTGGCGTTGCGTAACGAAGTGGTGCCGCTGCTGCGCACCTGGCCGTCGATCAAGGTGTGGATTGCCGGCTGCAGCACGGGCGAGGAGGTGTATTCGATGGCCATCCTGCTGCGTGAAGAGGGCCTGCTGGAACGCACCATCATCTACGCCACCGACATCAACCCGCATTCGCTGGACAAGGCCAAGCAGGGCATCTACTCGATGCAGAGCATGCGCGAGTACGCTGAGAACTACCGCATGGCCGGTGGTCGTCGGGACTTTTCCGAGTACTACACGGCGGCCTACGGCAACGCCATCATGGACAGCACCCTGCGCGACAACGTGACCTTTGCCGACCACAGCCTGGCCACCGACAGCGTGTTTTCCGAAACCCAGTTGGTGTCGTGCCGCAACGTGCTTATCTACTTCAACAAGGAGCTGCAGGATCGCGCCCTCGGGTTGTTCCACGAGTCGTTGTGCCACCGCGGCTTCCTGGTGCTGGGCAGCAAGGAGTCGGTGGACTTCTCGGCCTACAGCGAGCGTTTCGAGCCGCTGGTCAAACCCGAGCGGATCTACCGTAAATCATGAACGGCGTGCGTGCGGTGGTGATCGGTGCCTCGGCAGGCGGCGTGACGGCGTTGTTCACGGTGCTGGGCGGGTTGCCGGCCAGCTTCGCCATCCCTGTGCTGTGCGTGCTGCATTTGCCGGATAACCGCCACAGTCAGTTGGCTGCAGTGCTGCAGCGCCGTCTGCACCGGCCGGTGCACGAGGCACAGGACAAGGAGCCATTGCGCCCCGGCCTGATCTACGTGGCCGGGCCCGGCTACCACCTGTCGGTGGAGCGTGATTTCACCCTGTCGTTGAGCCAGGAGCCGCCGGTGCATTTTTCCAGGCCGGCAATCGACTACCTGTTCATGTCCGCTGCCGACGCCTATGGCGACGGCCTGCTTGGTGTGCTGCTCAC
Organism: Pseudomonas sp. NBRC 111140; assembly: GCF_001320885.1. Taxonomy (NCBI): domain Bacteria; kingdom Pseudomonadati; phylum Pseudomonadota; class Gammaproteobacteria; order Pseudomonadales; family Pseudomonadaceae; genus Pseudomonas; species Pseudomonas sp. NBRC 111140. Next base: position 50,843 of record NZ_BCBQ01000030.1, on the reverse strand, counting down.
CGGTGCCAATGAAGACGGCGCCCAAGGGCTTGCCTATATCAAGAACAATGGGGGCAGGACCCTCGTCCAGGACCCTCGTGACGCACAGGTTGCGCTGATGCCGGAGGCCGCCCTGGCCCTGCACCAGCCCGACCATATTCTTTCTCTGAGTGGCATCGAGCAATTGCTCGCCGCCCTGGAACCCAGCGCATGCTAAGCCACACCATCGCCAAACTGCTGATCGTCGACGATCTGCCGGAGAACCTGCTGGCCCTCGCCGCCCTGATCCAGGGAGAAGACCGCGAGGTGCACCAGGCTCAGTCTGCCGAAGCGGCGTTGTCGCTGTTGCTTGAACACGAGTTCGCCCTGGCCATCCTCGATGTGCAGATGCCGGGCATGAACGGTTTCGAGCTGGCCGAACTGATGCGCGGCACGGAAAAAACCCGCAATATCCCCATCGTCTTCGTCACTGCTGCCGGGCGCGAGATGAACTATGCCTTCAAAGGCTACGAGAGCGGTGCGGTGGACTTCCTGTACAAGCCGCTCGACACCCTGGCGGTGAAGAGCAAGGTGTCGGTGTTCGTCGACCTGTACCGCCAGCGTAAAGTGCTGGACCGCCAATTGCAGGCATTGGAGCGCAGCCGTCAGGAGCAGGAGCTGCTGCTGACCCAACTGCAGACGACGCGAGTTGAGCTGGAACATGCCGTGCGCATGCGTGATGACTTCATGTCGATCGTCTCCCACGAGGTGCGCACCCCACTCAATGGGCTGATCCTGGAAACCCAACTGCGCAAGATGCACCTGGCGCGCGGCAACCTCGCTGCCTTCAGTGGCGATAAGCTGCAGGCCATGGTCGAGCGCGACGAACGGCAGATCAACAGCCTGATACGCCTGATCGAAGACATGCTCGATGTATCGCGCATCCGAACCGGCAAACTGTCCCTGCGGCCCAAGGTGTTCGACCTGGGGCAACTGGTGCGGGGGCTGGTAGAGAACTTCTCCGCCCAGGCCACGGCGCTGGAAACCTACGTGGAGCTGCAACGCTGCGAACCGCTGCAAGGCGAGTGGGACGAATTTCGCATTGAGCAAGTGGTGGCCAACCTGTTGTCCAATGCGTTGCGTTACGGTGAACGCAAGCCGGTGCAGGTGCGCGTATTCAAACAGGACGGCCTGGCGTGTGTGCAGGTGCAAGACCAGGGGATCGGCATTGATGCAGCCAACCAGCAGCGCATTTTCCAGCAGTTCGAGCGGGTCGCCGCCCAGCAGGCCAGTGGCGGGTTGGGGTTGGGGCTGTATATTTCGGAACAGATCGTCCAGGCCCACGGCGGGCGTATACAGGTCGAAAGTGAAGAGGGCAAAGGCGCCACCTTCACCTTGCAATTACCGCTGGCAAAACACGAACAACAAAACGACCAGGCGCGGGCAACCTCTGCGTAAGCCTGGGGTCTGATGGCCAACTGTAAGCATTTCAAGGCGTTAACATGAGTGAAGATGCACAAGATGTGGTTCTGGTCGTCGAGGATGAACCGGCGATTCGCATGATTTTGCGCGACTACCTGGCGGGCGAGGGGTACCACGTACTGGTGGCCGAAGATGGCGAGCAGGCGTTCGCTATCCTGGCCAGCAAACCGCACCTGGACCTGATGGTGACGGACTTCCGCTTGCCAGGAGGTATCTCCGGGGTGGAGATTGCCGAGCCCGCCGTGAAGTTACGACCGGACTTGAAGGTCATCTTCATCAGCGGCTACCCGGCGGAGATTCTCGAGTCTGGCAGCCCGATCACCCGCAAGGCTCCGATCCTGGCCAAGCCATTCGACCTGGATACCTTGCACGAGCAGATCCAGGCACTGCTGCGCTGAAGCCTGCAGGTAAAACGCTATTCCTGTAGGCGCGGCCTTGTGTCGCGAAAGGGCTGCGCAGCAGCCCCAGCAACATCGGCTGCAGGCTGAAATCCCTGGGGCCGCTTCGCGACCCTTTCGCGACACAAGGCCGCTCCTACAGTGGCCGTGTCTAACGCAGGGTCCGCTCCAATCCACCCATCAACATGCTCTCCATCAACCCCAGCCCCTGTTCCTCGGGGAGTGCCTTCAACATCCCCGGCAACTGGTTCAGCAGCGTCGCCACAACATGCGCGGTGGCCACCAAAGCCTCCCCCTGCAACGCCGCCTGCGGCGCGATCAACCTCAGCAACCCCGCCTCGTAACGCTTGCGCAACAAGGCCAGGCGTGCCCGCTGGTCATCGCTCAGGCAGCACAGGTCGCGCTCGGCCAGGCGAAACTGCAGCGGGCGCTCGGCATGCAACTGCCAGTGCGCGGCAATCAGGCAGCTCAATGCCGACGAACCACGTGCCATGGCCCGTCGTCCTTGGTCCAGGGTGGCCTGCAGCTCCTCGTACAACTCCTCGATCAAGTCGTACAACAGGTCCTGCTTACTGGGGAAGTGATGGTACAGCGAGCCGGCGGTCAGCCCCACATGGGCCGCCAGCTCGCGCATGCTGACCTGGCCAAAGCCCTTTTCGGCAAACAGCGCCATGGCCCGGTCACGTCGCTCTTCAAAGTTGGCACAGCGCATTGCGGCATTGACCGGGGGCATGGCGCCTTGTCCTCAGTAAGTGAAGAAACCGCGACCGCTCTTGCGCCCCAGCCAACCGGCCGCGACCATTTCCTTGAGCAGCGGGGCAGGACGGTACTTGCTGTCGTTGAAGCCTTCATGGAAGGCCTCCATGATCGCCAGCAGAGTGTCCAGGCCAATCAGGTCGGCCAGGGCCAGAGGGCCGATCGGTTGGTTGCAGCCCAGGCGCATGCCGGTGTCGATGTCCTCGGCACTGGCCAGGCCTTCCTGGCGCACGAAGATCGCCTCGTTGATCATCGGCACCAGGATGCGGTTGACCACGAAGCCTGGGCGGTTGCCAGCGGTGATCGGCGTCTTGCCGACTTTTTCGGTCACCACCAGCGCCTGGGCGTAGGTGCTGTCGCTGGTCTGCAGGCCGCGAATGATCTCGACCAGCGCCATCATTGGCACCGGGTTGAAGAAGTGCACGCCAATGAAGCGCTCGGGGTGTTCGATGCTGGCGGCCAGCTGGGTGACCGACAGCGACGAGGTATTGGTGGCGATCAGGCAGTCGGCGGCGACGTTGGCGGCCACTTGTTGCAGGATGCGCTGCTTGAGCTGCAGGTTCTCGGTGGCGGCCTCGATCACCAGCTGCGCACTGCTGAGCTGGGTGTAGTCGGTGCTGGTGCGGATGCGTGCTTTCGCCGCCACCGCCTTGTCCGCTTCCAGGGTGCCCTTGCTGACCTGGCGTTCCAGGTTTTTGCTCAAGGTGGCCACACCGCGCTCCAGCGCAGCGTCGGAAACATCCACCAACAGCACCTGGTAACCGGCGACCGCGCACACCTGGGCAATGCCGTTGCCCATGGTGCCGGCGCCGATCACGGCGATCTGTTCAATGCTCATGTACCAGGCTCCCTCAAACGCGCTCGAAGACAACGGCGATGCCTTGGCCGCCACCGATGCACATGGTGGCCAGGGCGTAGCGGCCCTGGATGCGCTGCAGCTCATGGATGGCCTTGGTGGCGATGATCGCGCCAGTGGCGCCTACCGGGTGGCCCAGGGAAATGCCCGAGCCGTTGGGGTTGACCTTTTCCGGGTCGAAGCCCAACTCGCGGGCCACGGCGCAGGCCTGGGCGGCGAAAGCTTCGTTGGACTCGATCACATCCAGGTCCTGCAGCTTCAGGCCGGTCTTTTCCAGCACCTTGCGGGTGGCCGGGATCGGCCCAAGGCCCATCAATTCGGGCTCGACACCGGCGTGGGCATAACCCACCAGGCGTGCCAGCGGCTTCAGGCCCAGGCGGCGCACCGCGTCACCCGTGGCCAGCACCAGGCCGGCGGCGCCATCGTTGATACCGCTGGCGTTGCCGGCGGTAACGGTGCCGTCTTTCTTGAACACCGGCTTCATGCCGGCCAGTTGTTCGGCGGTGACATCGCCACGTACGTGTTCGTCGACACTGAACTGCACACTGCCTTTGCGGGTTTTCAGCTCCAGCGGCACGATCTGGCTGTCGAAGCGGCCTTCGGCAATGGCACGGGCGGCGCGGCGCTGGCTGGTCAGGGCCAGTTCGTCCTGCATTTCGCGGGTGATGCCGTGCTTGGCCGAGACGTTTTCGGCGGTGATGCCCATGTGGAAGTGCTGGAACGGGTCATGCAGTACGCCGACGGTGTAGTCGATGCCTTGCAAGTCACCCATGCGCGCCCCCCAGCGGGCCTGTGGCAACAGGTACGGGCCACGGCTCATGGATTCGGCGCCGGCCGCCACGGCCACCTCGGTGTCGCCCAACAGCAAGCCTTGGGCTGCCGAGACGATGGCCTGCAGGCCAGAGCCGCACAGGCGATTGACGTTGAATGCCGGGGTTTCCTTGGGGATGCCGGCGTTCATTGCCGCTACCCGCGCAAGGTACGCGTCACGTGGTTCGGTAGGGATCACCGTGCCCATCACCAGGTGGCCGACTTGCTCGGCGGCAAGGCCCGAACGCTCGATGGCGGCGCGGGTCACGGCACTGGCCAGGTCGGCCAGCGGCAGGTCCTTGAGGGAACCGCCGAAGCCACCAATGGCTGAACGGACGGCACTGACGACGTAGATTTCTGCGCTGCTCATAGGGGCTCCGATTGCGAAGGCATGGCGGGACTGGGCCAGGCTCTGCGAGAATGGCCGACGATATCCCGGAGTGGGTCCGAGTCTAGGCAAAGGCTCTGTGGCAGCCTATGCCGGATCTGTTCAAACAACCTGGCACTTTTTGCCACTCAGCATAGACAGCGAAAACCACCATGCGCGATAGCGATTCGGTCGCCGTGTACTTCCTCAACGCCATGCTCCATGCCCTGCGCGACAGCCCCGCCGAGCGCGACGCTCAGCTGCTGGCGGTGGGCATCGCCCCGCAGTTGCTCGACCAGCCCCAGGCACGGGTGCCGGCCAAGGCGTTCGCCCAGCTATGGCTGGCGTTGATCCAGCGCCTGGACGATGAATTTTTCCGCCTCGACAGCCATGGCATGCCGCTGGGCAGTTTTGCCCTGATCTGCCGGGGCTTGATCCTCGAACCGAACCTGGAAAAGGCCTTGCGCCAGTGCATGGGCGGTTTCGGCCTGTTCCTGCGTGATTTGCAGGGCAGCCTGACCGTACGTGGCGGGCGGGCGCTGATCAGTGTGCAGTCGAACATTGCCGACCCGCTGACTCGGGTGTATGCCGAGGAAACCTACCTGGTGCTGATGATCGGCATGCTGTGCTGGCTGGCCGGGCGGCGGATCGCCATCGATCGCACCGAGCTGGCCGAGTTACGCCCGGCCCAGGAGGACGACCTGCTGCTGTGGGGGCCAGACCTGCGCCTGGGCAGCGGGCGCACCGAGGTGGAGTTCGACAGCGCCTATCTGCGCCTGCCAGTGGTGCAGGACCTGGCGGCCTTGAAGACCTTTCTGCGCAGTGCGCCGCAGGGGCTGGTGATCCGTTTTCGCAACCAGAACGGCCTGGTGGCCGAGGTGTACCGGCACCTGCGGGCCCTGCGCTATGGGCAGTGGCCGACGTTGACGGCCCTGGCGCAACAGCAGGGGATCAGTGCCAGTACGTTCCGCCGGCAGTTGGAGCGTGAGGGGCGGTCCTATCAGCAGATCAAGGATGAGGTGCGCCGGGCGATGGCCTTCGAGCGGTTGCGCGAAGGCGAGCTGAGCATTGCCGAAATTGCCGAGCAAGCGGGGTTTCAAGAGCCCAGCGCGTTTCACCGGGCATTCAAGAAGTGGACCGGCCACAGCCCCGGCAGCTATCGGGCGCGGTTGGCCGGCACAGGCAATCAATGAATGATCAGGCCGGCACCATGGCAAACCCGACCCCGAAGCGGTTCCAGGCATTGATGGTGGCAATCGCCAAGGTCAGGTTCGCCACTTCGGCCGGCTCGAAGTGCTCCTGCAAGGCTTCATATTGCCCCTGCGGCGCGCCCTGCTCAGGCAGGCGCGTCAGGCTTTCGACCCAGGCCAGCGCCGCACGTTCACGTGGTGTGAAGTAAGCGGTTTCGCGCCACACGCACAAGGTCTGCAAACGTGCCTCGGTTTCACCCGCCTTGCGCGCATCGTTGGCATGCAGGTTGACGCAGTAGGCGCAGCCGTTGATCTGCGAAGCGCGCAGGCGTACCAGCTCCAGCAACGAACTCTCAAGGCCACTCTTGGCCAGGGCTTGCTCCAGGCCGACCATGGCTTTGTAGGCCTCGGGTGCGTGTTTGGCCCATTCGATACGATTGTGCATGGCAGTCTCCAAAAGGTGCGGGGTGGTAATGGCGCTACTGTAGCGCCGACCATTGGCCACCCCGATAGCCAATCGTGCTCATGGTCAGGAGGCCAATCGCCTATTCAGCTGGCCACTGACACGCATCCAATCTCTTTATTTCTGCCGGGCCAGCCAAGCCGGGATAATGGCCAGGTCTTGCTACAAGAGAAAAGATCCACCATGAGAGCTGCCTTGAACCTGTTGCTGGTGATTTTGCTGGCGCTGAACTTGCGGCCGATCCTGACCAGTATCGGCCCGTTACTCGAACCCATGCGCGCCAGCACCGGCCTGGGCTACCAGCAGGCCGCCTTGCTGACGGCATTACCGGTGCTGTGCATGGGCCTGGTGCCGTTGCTGCAACCGTGGCTGCGACGCTGGGTCAGCGAACATGGCGGTATGCTCGGGGGCCTGGCCGCGATTGCCCTGGCCTGCCTGTGGCGCCTGCAGCTGGACAGTGCCTGGGCGCTGATCGCCAGTGCGGTGGTCGCCGGCCTGGGCGTGGCAGTGGTGCAGGGCATGATGCCGGGCCTGGTCAACCGCTGGTTCCCCGGGCGTTTGGCTGGGGCGATGGGCTTGTATTCGGCCGCGCTGATGAGCGGCGGCGGCCTGGCTGCAGTGCTCGGGCCACACATCAGCGGCCATTTCGGTCACTGGCAAGCCGGCCTGGGCCTGTGGGCGATCCCGGCAGTGCTGGCGGTGCTGGCCTGGGCCGTGCTGCGGCCGCGCCAGGAAGCGCCGAAGTTGACGGGGGCTACTGGCGGGCATTGGTTCGGCACCCGCCGGGCGTGGTTGCTGGCCCTGTACTTCGGCCTGATCAACGGCGGCTACACCAGCATGGTGGCCTGGTTGCCGGCTTACCACACCGAGCACGGCGGCAGCGCCCAGGGCGGTGCCGATCTGGTGGGCCTGATGACCGTGTTCCAGGTGGCAGGTGCGCTCGGCCTGCCGCTGCTGTTGCGGCGTTGGGCCGACCGGCGCCCAGGCCTGTGGCTGGCGCTGGCAATCCAGCTGGCGGGATTCCTCGGCCTGCTGCTGGTACCTACGCAGGCTTCGGGGCTGTGGGTAGCCATGATCGGTTTTGGACTGGGCGCCTGCTTCAGCCAAAGCCTGACGCTGACCCTGGAGCACCTGAAAACGCCTGCCGAGGCGGGCAGCCTGGCGGCGTTCGTGCAGGGCATCGGCTTTATCATCACCGGTATCGTGCCGTACATCACCGGCTGGCTGCGTGATGTCAGTGGCGACTTCCAGGCTTCGTGGACACTGCTGACCGTGACTGTTCTGGCAATGTTGCTGGTGACCGTGTGCTTCAACCCGCGTGGCTATGCGGCGGCCATCGCCCGCCCGGCGGTAGTGGGCAAGGCCGCACCGGTCAACTGAGGCGTTGCAGGGTATCGCGCACTCTGTCCAGTGCTGGGTCGATGTCCAGCAATTCGATGGCGCCGAAGCCCAGCAATAGCCCAGGGCGCAACGGCGCTTCGCTGAAGAACGGCGCCAGCGAATACAGGCCGACCTCCACCTTGCGTGCGAGGTTGGCCAGCAACTCCACATCCACCCCGGGTGAGGCCAGGGCACTGAGGTGGAAGCCGGCGCTGGCGGGGATGGCGCTGAACCAGGGTGCCAGGTCGCCGCCCAGGCGTGCCAGGATACGCTCACGGCGGGCACTGTAGACTTCGTGGCAGCGGCGGATGTGCTTGTTCAGGTGGCCTTCGCCCAGAAAGCGCGCCAGCGCCCACTGCAGCAAGGTCGGGCTGTGCCAATCGCTGAGGTGCTTGGCCACGCAAGCTGCCTGCAACACGGCGCTTGGCAACACGGCATAGCCCAGCCTCAGCTCGGGCAGCAAGGTCTTGGAAAAAGTCCCCACATAAGCCACCAGGCCATGGCGGTCGAGGCGCTTGAGTGCATCCGAGGCCGGCCCGTGGTAACGGAATTCGCAGTCGTAATCGTCTTCGATGATCAGTGCGCCCAGCTCGGCAGCCCGTGCCAGCAGGGCGTGCCGGCGTGGCTCGCTCATCGGCATGCCGAGTGGGAACTGGTGCGAGGGCGTCACGTAGATCAGCCGGGTGCCGTCGGCGATCTGCTCCACGCACAGGCCTTCTCCATCCACCGGAACCGACTGCAGCCGTGCACCCAGGGCCAGAAACAGTTGCCGGGCCGGCGGGTATCCGGGGTCTTCCATCGCCACCTGGCAGCCTGGCTCGACCAGCACCCGGGCGATCAGGTCCAGTGCCTGCTGGGCGCCGTTGCACACCAGCAGGTCGGCTGCGCTGCAGTGCACACCGCGCGCGTAGGCGATGTGGTGGGCAATGGCTTCGCGCAGCTCCGGCAGGCCCTGGGCCGGAAATTGTCGCTCGGGGTGGCGCTGGCTACGGCGTAGCGCGTAGTTCAGGCAACTGCGCCACTGGTCAAACGGGAACTGCGCCTTGCTCGAAGCACCGCCGACGAAGTCATAGCGCGAGGGTGCGTGCAGCTGGCGTTGGCCGAGCACGGTGGCGCGTTGCTGCCAGCGCTCGAGGGAGGCGGCGCCGGCCAGGGGGATGGTGTCTGCTTCGTTATTGCGCAGCGGATGGCGCGGGGTGACGAAGGTGCCACGGCCGACCACGCCGCTGAGCAGGTTGTCGTAGGTTAGCCGTGAATAGGCTTCGGCCACGGTCTTGCGCGAGACGCCCAGTTGTTCTGCCAGCAGGCGGGTAGGTGGCAGTTGGGTGCCGGCGGCCAAGTGGCCGCTGTCGATACCGTCGCGCAATTGCTGGTAAAGCTGATCGGCCAGGCCTTTGCGGCCCTCCAGACGAATGTGCAGTTCCATGGGGCGGTCCAGGGCAGGGGAGTGCTCAGGATAGCGGATCAGGGGTGTGCGCAATATCTTCAGGCACGGCTGCATGCCGATACTCAGAGCCGAGCGGTGCTTACGGTGATAAAGCCTTTGTCCGCCAGTGCAATGCGTATGACTGTCTCGTCCGCCGGTGCCTTGCGGCTGCGCTTGATACGCACGCCATCCACCGCGGCAGCTTTCAGATGCTCTGTGATGGCTCGCCCGTTCGGGTCGAAGAACACTTCGCTGGCCAGCAACTCGATACGTTCGACCAGTTGCCGGGAGTGTTCGTCGGTGGCGCAGAAGAACATCACCCCCGACAGGTGAGGGTCTTCATCGGGGTTGCTGATGTCGTGGGCCAGCATTTCACGCAGGCTGCTGCGCAGTGCGGCAATGGAGCGGGCGTACAGGTGCATACGGAGCCTCCTCTGGAACGCGACCTTGCGTTGTCCAGTGCCGATCTTGTTTTCTGCGCGCAGTGGCAGCAAGTAAGACGCGTCCTATAACTTTGTGGGAAATTTCTGAGGATGCTAGAAGGCCACCGCTGACTGGCGGGAGGCAGGTGTCTGCGGCACAATTCGGCGTCTGATACCCGCCTTGCCGAGGATTGCCATGAACAGCCATTTCCAGCCCGTCGACCTGAAAAAGGCCTATCGCCTGTTGAACCACGGCCCGACAGTGCTGGTGTCGGCCAGCCACGAGGGGGTAGACAACGTCATGGCAGCTGCCTGGGCTTGTGCCCTGGACTTCGACCCGCCCAAGGTAACCGTGGTGCTCGACAAGATCGCCCGCACCCGGCAGTTGGTGGAGGGCAGTGGCTGGTTCGTGATCCAGGTGCCGACCGCTGCGCAGGCGCAACTGACCCACCAGGTGGGGACCCGCAGCCTGTTCGACCAGCCCGACAAACTGGCCAGCATCGGTGTGCAGCTGGCGAGAGTCGAAGGGCATGCGGCGCCATTGGTGCAAGGCTGCTCGGCGTGGTTGATGTGCCGAGTGATCGACGAACCACATAACCAGAACACCTATGACTTGTTCATAGGCGAAGTGGTGGCCGTCTGGGCGGATGACCGGGTGTTCCGGGATGGGCACTGGGCCTATGAAAGTGCCGACCCGCAGTGGCGCAGCCTGCACTACGTCGCGGGTGGGCATTTTTATGCGATTGGCGAGGCGGTGGTGGTTGAGCCGCAGTAACACCTGTGTTGGCTTCTTCGCGGGCATGCCCGCTCCAGCCGCATAGCAACAGGCTGTAAGGCCCCAGAAGAGGTTGGCACGGGACTCAGAGCGCGGCGGCCCCAGCCTTGGCCACCTGGGCATCCTGCTCGGACTTGACCCCGGACACGCCAATCGCGCCTACCACCTGGCCTTCCACCCGCAGCGGCACGCCGCCTTCCAGGCTGGTCAGCAGCGGCGCGGTCACGAAAGCAGTACGGCCGCTATTGACCATCTCTTCATAATCCCGCGTCTCCTTGCGCCCCAATGCGGCAGTGCGCGCCTTTTCCATTGCGATGTAAGCACTGGCGGGCGCGCAGCCGTCCAGGCGCTCCAGGGCCAGCGGATGGCCGCCGTCGTCGACCACGGCGATGGTCACGTTCCATTGCTGCGCCTGGGCTTCCTGGCGCGCGGCGCTCAGTACGCGGGCAATTTCGCCCTGGCCGATCACGAACTTGCTATGCATGGGGGGTCTCCGGGTTCAAGGCTGCTTCGACGATTTCGATCCAGTGCCGCACAGGCGTGCGCCCAGCCCCGTCGAGGTGGGCCTGGCAGCCGATGTTGGCAGTGGCGATGACTTGCGGTTTGCCGCTTTCCAGCGCATTCAGGCGATTGTCGCGCAGTTGCAGCGACAATTCAGGCTGGGTCAGCGAATAAGTGCCCGCCGAGCCGCAGCACAGGTGGCCGTCGGGCACCGAGGTCAGGGTAAAGCCCAGCCGCGTCAGCAATGCTTCTACCGCACCGCCCAGTTTCAGGGCGTGCTGCAGTGTACATGGGCAGTGGAAGGCCAGACGCTGTTCGGCGCAAAGGCTCAGTTGCTCGACGGGTTCATCGCGCAAAACTTCTACCAGGTCGCGGGACAGTGCGCTGACCCGCGCGGCCTTGGCAGCGTAGTGAGGGTCTTTTTCCAGCAGGTGGCCGTAGTCGCGGACAAATGCGCCGCAGCCACTGGCAGTTTGTACGATCGCCTCGGCACCTGCTTCGATGGCGGGCCACCAGGCGTCGATATTGCGCCGTGCCCGCTGCAGGCCCTGCTCCTGAGCATTCAGGTGATAGTCCACCGCGCCACAGCAACCGGCCTGCTGGATCGGTTGCACGCTGATGCCCAGGCGGTCGAGCAGCCGCGCAGCCGCGGCGTTGGTATTGGGTGACAGGGTTGGTTGCACGCAACCTTCCAGCATCAGCACCCGGCGTGCATGGCGTGGCGCGGGGCGGTCGCCGGGTGGCGTGATGCGGGCCGGCAGCTTGCGTTTGAGCGTGGCCGGCAGCAGCGGGCGCAGCGCCTTGCCGCTGCGGGTCAGGGCTTTGAACAATGCCGGGCGCGGCACTACCGCACGCAGGCCCTGGCGCAGCAGGCGCTGGCCGAGCGGGCGCGGCACCTGCTGCTCGACCACCGCCCGGCCAATGTCCAGCAGGTCGTGGTACTTCACCCCGGATGGGCAGGTGGTTTCGCAGTTGCGGCAGGTCAGGCAGCGGTCCAGGTGCAACTGGGTGCTGGCGGTGACCGGCTTGCCTTCGAGCACCTGCTTGATCAGGTAGATACGCCCGCGCGGGCCGTCCAGTTCATCGCCTAGCAACTGGTAAGTGGGGCAGGTGGCGGTGCAGAAGCCGCAGTGCACGCAGGCGCGCAGGATGCTTTCGGCTTCTTCGGCGCGGGCCAGGCGGCGGGCTGTTTCGCTGAGGTTGGTTTGCATGGTCTGGCCTCACAGGTCCGGGTACAGGCGACCGGGGTTGAACACCCCCTGGGGGTCGAGCTGCTGCTTGAGGGCGCGGTGGTAGCGCATCAGGGCGGCGGACAGCGGCGGGCTGCTGGCTGCACCGGGGGCATAGCAGGTGGCGTGGCCGCCCACCTTGGCGACCTGGTCGCGAATGGTCTGTGCCGGTGCGTCGGTTGTGAGCCAGCGCTGGGCGCCCCCCCAGTCGATCAGCTGTTGGCCGGGCAGGTCCAGCTCGCCGCAGGCGTTGGGTACGGACAGGCGCCACAGCGGAGCGGCGCCGGTAAAAAATGGCAGCCGTTGTTCGCGCAGGTCGCTCCAGAACCGGTTGTGGAGTGTTTTGCCACCCAGCCGCCGGTACGCCGACTGCACCGAGCCTTCGCCGCCTTCCAGGCGCAGGTACAGTGCTTCGCCGTCATGGCAGGCGGCGCTGATCGGTAGCGGTTGCTGCCCCCATTCGGCCAGCTCCGCCAGGGCTTCATGGCGGCTCATCGGCAGGCGCAGGCCAAGGCATTGACGTGGGCGTGGCAGCACTTTCAGCGACACTTCGGTCAGCAGCCCCAGGCAGCCGAAGCTGCCCGCCATCAGGCGTGATACATCGTAACCGGCCACGTTCTTCATCACCTCGCCGCCAAAGCGCAACAGCTTGCCGTGGCCGGTGATCACGCGGGTGCCAAGCACATAGTCACGCACCGACCCGGCCCACGGCCGCCGTGGGCCAGACAACCCGGCCGCGACCATCCCTCCCAGCGTGGCTTCCGGGCCCAGGTGCGGTGGTTCGCAGGGCAGCATCTGGCCGGCTTCGTGCAGGGCCGCCTCGATTTCGCGCAGCGGCGTGCCGGCGCGGGCGGTGAGCACCAGTTCGGTCGGATCGTAGCTGACGATGCCGCGGTGGCTGCGGGTATCGAGCACTTCACCGGCCACTGGGTTGCCGAGCATCGCCTTGCTGTTGCTGCCCTGGATACGCAGTGGCGTGCGTTGGTTCAGCGCCTGGTTTACCTGTTCCAGCAGTGCCTGGCTCATGTCGCGGTCCATGCTCATCAGAAACGCTCCAGTTCGGGGAAGGGCAGCTGCCCATGGTGCACATGCATGGCGCCGAATTCGGCGCAGCGGTGCAAGGTGGGAATGTTCTTGCCGGGGTTGAGCAGGCCCTGCGGGTCGAAGGCGGCCTTCACCGCGTGGAACAGGGTGATTTCGTCGCTGTTGAACTGCGCGCACATCTGGTTGATCTTCTCGCGGCCCACGCCATGTTCACCGGTGATGCTGCCGCCCACTGCCACGCACAGTTCGAGGATCTTGCCGCCGATGGCTTCGGCACGCTCCAGCTCGCCGGGGCGGTTGGCATCGAACAGGATCAGCGGATGCATGTTGCCGTCGCCGGCATGGAACACATTGGCCACGCGCAGGCCGTATTCAGCGGACAGGTCACTGATACCCTTGAGCACCCGGGGCAGTTCGCGGCGCGGGATGGTGCCGTCCATGCAGTAGTAGTCCGGGGAGATGCGCCCTACCGCTGGAAAGGCGTTCTTGCGCCCGGCCCAGAAGCGCACGCGCTCGGCTTCGTCGCAGGCCAGGCGCACCTCGCGGGCCCCGGCATGCGTCAGTACGTCGGCGACCCGCGCGCAGTCGTCGTGTACGTCGGCCTCCACGCCATCCAGCTCGCACAGCAGGATCGCCGCCGCGTCCACCGGGTAGCCAGCGTGGATGAAGTCCTCGGCGGCGCGGATCGCCAGGTTGTCCATCATCTCCAGGCCGCCGGGGATGATGCCGGCCGCGATGATGTCGGCGACTGCCCGGCCGGCGTCCTCGACGCTGTCGAAACTGGCCAGTAGCACTCGCGCCACCTGGGGCTTGGGTAGCAGCTTGACGGTAACTTCGGTGACGATACCCAGCATGCCTTCGGAGCCGGTGAACAGCGCCAGCAGGTCGAAACCTGGGCTGTCCAGGGCATCGCTGCCGAGGGTCAGGTGCTCGCCCTCGATCGTGAGGATTTCCACCTTGAGCAGGTTGTGCACGGTCAGGCCGTACTTGAGGCAGTGCACGCCACCGGCATTTTCGGCGACGTTGCCACCGATGGAGCAGGCTATTTGCGAGGAGGGGTCTGGTGCGTAGTACATACCATGAGGTGCGGCGGCCTGGGAGATGGCCAGGTTGCGCACGCCCGGCTGCACACGGGCGTAGCGACCCTGCGGGTTCACCTCAAGGATACGATTGAAGCGCGCCATCACCAGCAGGATGCCCTTCGCCAGCGGCAGGGCACCGCCCGACAGGCCGGTACCGGCGCCTCGGGCGACCACCGGTACGCCACGTTGGTGGCACAGTTTCAGCAGTGTTTGCACCTGCTCCAGGCGCTCGGGCAGCACCACCAGCAGTGGCACGGTGCGGTAGGCCGACAGGCCGTCGCATTCGTAGGGTTTGAGGTCTTCTTCGCGGTGCAGGATTTCGAGGTCTGGCAGGGCATCGCGCAGCGCCTGCAACAGGTCAGCCTGGTTCACGTTGGGCAACGCGCCATCGACGCGCTCGTCGTACAGGATATTCATCGGCTCACTCGGCAACGGTTTTTGTTGTTGTTGGCAAAGCGATCACCCTGCCAGCGTGCGCGTGCCGGCGGCTGTGGTCGAGTGCGGCAGATACTGGTCCTACCAGTTTTTCTGCCAGGCTGTGGCTATTGCCGGCTTTGTCCGGCTAGATTGAAGCCAGTGATGCAACTGGTCCTACCAGTAGGGGCGTTGAGATGGGTACTGAAGGCAAGGCCAAGGTCGCCGATCAGGTCGCCGAACGGGTCGAACGGCTGATCGTCGAGGGCGTACTGAAGGTGGGCCAGGCGCTGCCGTCCGAGCGGCGGCTGGTGGAAAAACTAGGCTGTTCGCGCTCGGCTCTGCGGGAGGGCCTGCGCATCCTGCGTGGGCGCGGCATCATCGACACCGAGCAAGGGCGTGGCTCGTTCGTCGCCGACCTGACGGGGCAGGTGGGGAGCACGCCGTTGATGCACCTGTTCAGCTCGCAACCGCGCACGTTGTTCGACTTGCTGGAGGTGCGGGCGTTGCTGGAGGCGGAGTCGGCGCGGCTGGCGGCTTTGCGCGCCACCGAGGTCGACCGTTTGCTGATCCGTCGGCGCTACGAAGAAATGCTGGCTGCCCATGAAACCGCGCAGGCGCTCGATGCTCGCGAGCATGCCCACCGTGACCATGCCTTTCACCGGGCGATCAGCGAGGCGTCGCATAACCCGGTGCTGGTGCATACCCTGCAATCGCTCAGTGACCTGACCCTGAGTACTGTGTTCGCTTCGGTCAACAACCTGTACTGCCGGCCTGCGCAGAAACGCCAGATCGATCGCCAGCATGCGCGGTTGTATCACGCAGTGATGGAGCAACTGCCCGAGCAGGCTCAGCGGGCCGCACGCGAGCACATCAACGGGATACGTGACAGTTTGCGAGAGATAGAGCAGGAAGAGCAGCGCTTGGTCAGGGCGACCATGCGCATGGATGGCTGGGGTTGAATTGTAACCCCGCACCGGCCTGTTCGCGTACAATGCCGAGCACAGACCGGTACAGGTTCACTCAATGGTCAGCCACAGGGTCATCCTGAGACAGGATTGCCCTGGCCAACTCTTCATCATTGGCTTGCAGCCCTGGGTGGTCCTTGCGGGCCTGTTCCAAAGCCGACTCCACATAGGCGCCGCGGATGGCACCGCCGCTGGCGACGAACGCAGAAAGCTCGTCACGGGCCGGGATGATCCGTTTGTCATCCTTGAAGGTCGAATACAGCGAGGCGGAAACACCGGCCGAGGTGGCGACGTCGCCCGCATCGACGCGGGCCAGGGCAGCACCGGCAGGCAGCAGGAGCAGCAGCGCAGGGGCGAGGAATAGGTGGCGCATGTCGTGTTCTCCAGTAGCGTGAAGCACAGGGAAATAAACCACTCAGTGTTTAAGAGAGCAGGTGAGTGCGGGTAGTTCCCTTTCCTGGCTGGAATGACGAGAGGGGCAGGTACAGCGCAGGGCTCGATCTCAGTGAGGCCTCTGTGGAAGCGGCTCAAGGTTCAAATCGACAACCGCACCACCCGGTTGTCCAGCACCTGTTGCTCCTGTCCCCGCCGCTTGTTCACTACAAGCTCACCAATCGCAATCAGCCGGGTGCGCGTGATGTTGCGCGACAACCCCAGCAACTGCGCGGTATGCACCTGGTTGTAATGGCAGAACCGGTACGCCGAGCGCAGCAGGGCATTTTCCACCTTCTCGTAAAGATCACCCGACTGCTCCTCGTACAGCCGGCTGAACGCGCGCTGTAGCAAGTCATCCACGCCATTGCCTGCCGGCTCCTCCTCTTGCCGTTCGATACGCAAGTTGGACAAACGCAGGTCCTGCGCTTGCACCGTGCCATCGCCACAGGTCAACAAGCTGTGGTGAATCACGTTTTCCAGCTCACGGATGTTGCCCGGCCAACTGTACTCGACCAGCTTGGCCTGGGCCTTGGGGCTCAGTTCCACCGGCCCGTAGCCCAACCGGTCGCTGTAACTGCGGATGAAATGCCGGGCCAGTGGCAGGATGTCGCCCGGACGGTCGCGCAACGGGTGCAACTGCAACGTCACCACGTTCAGCCGGTAGTACAGGTCTTCACGGAAATGTCCGGCGTTGATGGCCTTTTCCAGCTGTACGTTGGTCGCCGCCAGGACCCGCACGTTGATCGGGATGCTCTTGCGCGAGCCCAGCCGCACCACTTCGCGTTCTTGCAGTACACGCAGCAGCTTGACCTGGATCGGCAGCGGCAAGTCGCCAATTTCGTCGAGGAACAAGGTGCCGCCGTTGGCCTCTTCGAACCAGCCGGCCTTGGCCGCGAGGGCGCCGGTGAAGGCGCCCTTTTCATGGCCGAACAGTTCGGCTTCCACCAGCGACTCGGAAAATGCGCCGCAGTTGACCGCAACGAACGGGCCGTTGCGCCGACCGCTGAGGTTGTGGATGTGGCGTGCGACCAGCTCCTTGCCCGTGCCGGTTTCGCCGATGATCAGGACGCTGGCCTCGCTGGGGGCGACCTGTTGCAGGTGGGCGAGCAGCGCCTGCGACCTTGGGTCTTCAAAGACCTGTGCGGTCGCCCGGATCGAGGTAGCCAGTGTCGGTGACGGGGGGAGGGTCAGCAGTTGCATGGGCAGTCCTCAGGAGTAGAAGGATGGGGCAGGGCGTTTGTCGTTGAGGGCCCACTCGCCAAGTTCGTGGATGCGATAGTCCACCGGGTCGTGCAGGGTTTGCGTGCGCAGGTTGCGCCAGTGCCGGTCGAAGCGCAGCGAGGCATGCGTGGCGCGGGCACCGGTAACCTCGAACAGGCGGTTGCAGATGTCCAGGCCGTGGCGGCTGGCGGCGACCTTGGCAGTGCCGATGGCCAGGGCCAGGTCGCCGCGCTCATCAGCGGTGAGTGCATGTTCCTTGGCCCAGGCGGCGTCCAGCTGGCGCGCGGCCCGCTCGATCAGCAGGCGCACGCTTTCCAGGCCAACCCAGAACTCGCCGTAATGGCGCAGTACGTAAGGGTCTTCGGCGCTGCTGGCGGCGCTGGAGCGGAACCACGGGCGGCTTTCCTTGAGGGTGTACTGACGGGCTTCGTCGAAGGCGCCTTCGGCAATGCCGAGGAACAGGTTGGCGAAATGCAGCTGGGCGATCAGTGGACGCAAGGCGGCGAACGGAGTGCTCAAGGGGCCTGGATCGAGCAGCAATTCGTTGTGCTCGACCCGTACCCGCTCGAAGGTGGCGCTGCCACTGTCGGTCTGGCGCTGGCCGATGTTGTTCCAGTCGCTGTGCAGACTGATGCCGGTGCGGCCACTGGGGATGGCGGCAATCAGCAACTTGCCGCCGGCACGTTCGTCCACTGCCGAGGCAATCAGCATTTCCGAGTCGCTGGCGCCGGAGCAGAAACTCTTCTTGCCCGAAAACTCGCACCAGCCGTCGAAGTGCTTGACCACGGTGCGGGTGTCCAGCGGGTTCAGGGCATTGCCCCAGAACCACTGTTTGCGAGCAGTCTGTTCGAACCACGGTTGCCATTGGTCCGGGCGCGAGAACAGGCGCACGGTGGCCAGCATCAGGTGGTGAAAACCGAAAACATGGGCGATGGAGCTGTCGACCCGCGCGAACTCGCGCACCACCGCGAAGGTGTCGTGCCAGCTGGCACCCTGGCCGCCGAACGCCTGTGGGATCGCCAGTGACAGCAAGCCGCTGTCACGCAAAGCGTCGCGCTCGGCTTTGGGTGTGCCACCGCGTTCGTCGCGTTCCACAGCGGTCTGGGCAAACTGCCCGGCCAGTTCGCGGGCAATCGCCAAGGCCGGGCGCAGTGGTGTAGTCACAGGTGCATTCATGGCCGCTCCTCAGGCGCTTTTACGCAGGGCGTGGTGGGCGCCGAACAGTGGCACGGCACGCTCGGCGGCCAGGCGGATACGGGCGGCAAGGGCGTCGCTGGAGACACGGTAGTCGGCCATTTCCGCCTGGCTGGCGAATACGCCGATGGGCAGGGTCAGGGCCTGCAGGAAGCTGAACAGCGGGCGCAGCTGGTGGTCGAGCACCAGCGCGTGGCGTTCGCTGCCACCGGTGGCGGCGAGCAACACCGGGGTGTCGACCAAGGCGTCCTGGCCGATCAGGTCGAACAGGTGCTTGAAGTGGCCGGTGAAGCTGCCGCGGTACACGGGCGTGGTCACCACCAGCAGGTCGGCCCGTTCCACCAGGCGCAGTTGCTGCTCGACAGTGTCGGGCAGTTCGCTGCGCCACAGGGCGCTGCCCAGTGGCCGGGCGATCTCGCCCAGTTCGATCAGGTGCGGCTTGATGTGCAGGTGTTCGGCCAGTTCGGCGAGGATCGCTTCGGTCAGGGCCAGGGTGCGCGAAGGGCGGGAAGTGCCGCCGGACAGGGCTACGACGTTCAGTGGGGTGCTCATGGGCTAGTCTCCGGTTCTGGTTGAGCGGGACTTTGCTTGAGCAATCGTCGTGCCTGGTTCTAATGTTGTTATAGATCAACGAGTTAGCGAGTATTAGTGGCTGCGCTGCTGTTGCCGTGCGGGCGTTTTGTGTTGATCAGGTGTTGCGCTGCAAACAGTTGGCCGGGTGTTGGCGGCTGTACAGTTGGGAGAGTTATAGAGGATTAATGAATAGGTAAAAAAGAATAAGAAATCATATTCTTATTCTATTTTTATCTTCAAGGTGCTGCGTGGTGCTGCCCAGCAGCCCCAAGCACCCTAGATGTGGGGGGCGTTGCGAGGGGATACCCCACCCGCAAATTCCGGTTTCAAATGCCCCTGTTCATCCAGCAGGTAAGCATCCATCACCTCCCGCACCACCGGCCCGGCCACTCGGCCCCCAGCCTCGCCGTTCTCGATCATCACGGCCACCACCACGCTCGGGTGGTCAGCTGGGGCAAAGCCAACGAACAGGGCGTTGTCACGGTGCCTTTCCAGCGTCTTGTCGCGGTTGTAGCGCTCACCCTGTTTGATTGCCACCACCTGCGCGGTACCGCTCTTGCCTGCAATCCGGTACTGCGCACCGGCGGCTGCGGCGCGGGCGATGCCGCGCGGGTCGTGCATGACCATCTGCATGCCTTGGCTGACCTGGTCCCAGGCGTGCTTGTCATGCAGCACGATATTGGGCATCGGGTTGGGGTCCACCGGCACATCGCCGCCCACGGTCATGGCCAGGTGCGGGCGATGCCACACGCCTTTGCTTGCCAGCAGGCTGGTGGCTTGGGCCAGCTGTAGCGGGGTGACCTGCATGTAGCCTTGGCCAATGCCGAGGATCAGTGTCTCACCCGGGAACCAGGCCTGGCGCCGCGTGGCGCGCTTCCACTCGGCCGAAGGCATCAGCCCCGAGGCCTCCTCGAACATGTCCAGCGACACTTTCTGGCCCAGTCCGAACTCGGCCATGTAATCGTGCAGGCGGTCGATGCCCAGTTTATGAGCCAGGTCGTAGAAGTAGGTGTCGTTGGAGCGCATGATGGCGGTGTACATGTCTACCCAGCCGTCGCCGCTGCGGTTCCAGTTGCGGTACTTGTGGTCGTAGTTGGGCAACTCATAGTAGCCAGGGTCGAACACCCGGCTGCCAGGGGTGATCACGCCGCTGTCGAGGCCGGCGATGGCCACTTCAGGTTTAACCGTCGAGCCGGGCGCATACAGGCCACGCAGCACGCGGTTGAACAACGGGCGGTCGATCGAATCGCGCAGGGCAGCGTACTGCTTGAAACTAATGCCCTTGACGAACAGGTTGGGGTCGAAGCTGGGGTTGCTGACCATCGCCAGTACGTCGCCATTGGCCGGGTCCAGCACCACCACCGAGCCACGGCGCTCGCCCAGGGCCTTTTCCGCGGCCACCTGCAAGTGCGCGTCCAGGGTCAGGACAATGTCCTGACCAGGGGTTGGGTCCTTGTGGTTGAGCACGCGCATCACCCGGCCCTGGGCGTTGGTCTCGACCTCTTCATAGCCCACGTGGCCATGCAGCTGGCTCTCGTAGAAGTGCTCGATGCCGGTCTTGCCGATTGACTGGGTGCCGCGGTACTCGGTGCTGTCGAGGACCTTGGCTTCTTTCTCGTTGATGCGCCCCACATAGCCGACCGAATGGGCGAAATGCTCGGCCAGCGGGTACTCGCGGATGAACTGCGGTTCGACCTCCAGGCCCGGCAGGCGGAACTGGTTTACCGCGACCAGGGCGATCTGCTCTTCGCTCAGGCCCACCATCAGGGTCACCGGCTCGAACGGCTTGCGGCCACGGCGCAGGTCTTTGTCGAACTGCTTGCGGTCGTCTTCGGTCAGGCCTAGTACCTGGGTCAAGGTGTCGAGCACTTTGGCCGAATCGCCGCCGGCCCGCTCACGGGTCATGGTCAGGTCGAAACTGGGCTTGTTGTCGGCCAGCACCACGCCATTGCGGTCGTAGATCAGCCCGCGTTCGGGGGCGATGGGTAGCACGTGCACGCGGTTGTTTTCCGACACCGCGGTCTGCTGGTCGTGCTGCAGTACCTGCAGCACATAGAGCCGGCCCACCAATACGGCACACAGGCTGAACACCAGGGCGGCGCAGGCCAGAAGCCGGCGGTTCACCAGGTGTTTTTCCTTTTCGTGGTCCTTGAGAGGGATGGGTTGCGGCATCAGGGGCTCTTTCCTACAGGCATCGCGCTGGCCGTGCGGGCGCGCGATCGGGCCGGGGATGCTACGCAACACATCCCGCCCTCTCAAGGCGAGGCGCGGCTGGCCGCAGGCTGATAACGCCTGTGTGTCCCATGATCAGGGCGCTGGCGGCAAACATGAAGATTTGTTCATGGCTGAGCCGCATGGAGGATTCGATGCTGGTTTTTTGCGTCATCATGGATCCATAAATGAATCGTGTTCGATTAACGAACGAAAAATCATATGAGGATTTAGCGGATAACTTATTGAAATGAATAGATAAAAAATAAAACTGGTAGATCGGTCACATAGAATTTTAGTGGTTTTCTCAAAGCGCTTGGCTTTGGTTTGTTGTTTGTGGATCCATTATCTGGTTGATTAGCGCCTGACAACGGCCGGAGCCCTCCTGCCGTATGCGACAACAATTACAAAAAGGGTCCAGTCATGAATGGCTTTCCAAGGGTACGGAACCGTCAGGGTTCCATGCGCTTTGCCGGCGTGTGCGCATCAGTTCTCCCACCTGTGAACCGGCAGGTGGCCCCATGAATACCGACCTCAAGCAACGCCTGGACAACGACCCAATGGGCCGCTTCCAGTGCCTGGCCATTGGTATTTGCATCATCCTCAACATGATCGATGGCTTCGACGTGCTGGTCATGGCCTTCACCGCCGCCTCGGTGTCCGCCGAGTGGGGCCTGAACGGCGCACAGGTAGGGCTGCTGCTCAGCGCCGGCCTGTTCGGCATGGCAGCCGGGTCGTTGGTCATCGCACCGTGGGCCGACCGGTTTGGTCGACGCCCACTGATCCTGTTGTGCCTGGCGCTTTCGGGCATTGGCATGCTGCTCTCGGCACTGAGCCAAACCCCGCTGCAATTGGCGCTGTTGCGAGGCCTGACCGGGCTGGGCATTGGCGGCATCCTGGCCAGTAGCAACGTGATCGCCAGCGAGTACGCCAGCAAGCGCTGGCGTGGCCTTGCGGTGAGCCTGCAGTCCACCGGCTATGCCCTGGGCGCGACCCTGGGCGGGTTGCTCGCGGTGTGGCTGTTGGGGCATTGGGGCTGGCGCTCGGTGTTCCTGTTCGGCGGCATCGTCACCGTGCTGGTGATCCCGCTGGTATTGCTGTGGCTGCCGGAGTCGTTGGACTTCCTGCTGGCTCGCCGGCCAGCCAATGCCCTGGCCCGGGTCAACCGCCTGGCAGTGCGCCTCGGTCAGCCGGCACTGGCGCAACTGCCGGCACTGGCGGCGAGGGCGCAGGGTACCACCCGTGGTTTCAGGCAACTGCTGGCGCCGGATATGCGCCGCACCACGTTGGTGATCTGGTTGCTGTTCTTCCTGGTCATGTTCGGCTTCTACTTCGTCATGAGTTGGACGCCGAAACTGCTGGTGGCCGCTGGCCTGTCGGCCCAGCAGGGCATCACCGGCGGTGTGCTGTTGAGTGTCGGCGGCATCCTCGGTGCGGCGCTGATCGGCGGGCTGGCATCGCGTTGGCCACTGACGCGGGTACTGGCGTTGTTCATGCTCATCACCGCCGCACTGCTGGTGTTGTTCGTGGTCAATGGGGCCTCGGTCACTGCTGCGCTGGCGCTGGGGTTGCTGATCGGGCTGTTTTCCAACGGCTGCGTGGCCGGCCTGTATGCCTTGTCGCCAGTGGTCTATGACGCCTCGGTACGCGCCACCGGCGTGGGCTGGGGCATCGGTATTGGCCGCATGGGCGCGATCCTGTCGCCGACCGTGGCTGGCGTATTGCTCGATGGCGGCTGGCAACCGCTGCACCTGTACGGGGTGTTCGCCAGCGTGTTCGTGCTGGCCGCAGGTTGCCTGTTGCTACTGCGGCCAATGGCCAAGCCAGCGGCCGCCCTCTCTACCGATGCACTGAGCCACTGAGTGCAACCCGGCCTGGCCGGGTACCTGAATGCAGCACGTCGCCCCAAGCCCATACCGGCCTGGGGCGGTTGGCTGCGCCTATGAAAAGCGGAGAACAATAATAATGATGCACACAACTTGCACGCTGGCCCGTTCGGCCCTGGCGGTGTCGCTGGCGCTTGGCCTGGGTTTGCCGGCCTGGGCCGAGGAGGGCGGCTTCCTTGAAGATGCCAAGGCCGGGCTGACACTGCGCAACTACTACTTCAACCGCGACTTCCGCGACGCAGGGGCGGCCAAGAGCAAGGTCGAAGAATGGGCCCAGGGTTTCATTTTCAAGTTCAGCTCTGGCTACACACCGGGGCTGATCGGTGTTGGCCTGGACGGCATCGCCATGTTCGGCGTGAAGCTGGACAGCGGCCGTGGTACCAGCGGCTCCGAACTGCTGCCGGTGCACGATGACCGGCGTGCGGCCGACGACTATGGTCGCGCCGGTCTGGCGGCCAAGCTGCGTATTTGCGCGACCGAACTGAAGGTCGGTGAGCTGTTGCCGGATATTCCGCTGCTGCGCTACGACGATGGCCGCCTGCTGCCACAGACGTTCCGCGGGGCAATGCTCGATTCGCGGGAGATCGAAGGCCTGAGCCTGCAGGCCGGCCAGTATCGCGAGGTGAGCCTGCGCAATTCTTCCGACATGCAGGACCTTTCCGCCTGGGCCGCGCCTGGGGTGACTTCGGATGGTTTCAACTATGTCGGCGCCGAGTACCGCTTCAACCAGCAGCGCACGCAGATCGGCGCCTGGCATTCGCAACTGGAGGACATTTACCAGCAAAGCTACTTCAACCTGCTGCACAGCCAGCGGCTGGGGGAGTGGACACTGGCGGCCAACCTTGGCTACTTCATCGACCGGGATGATGGACAGGCGCGCATTGGTGATATCCAGAGCCGCACTGGCTACGCTTTGCTGTCGGCCTCGCACAGTGGCCATACCCTGTACCTGGGGTTGCAGAAGGTCAGTGGCGACAGCCCGTGGATGTCGGTGTATGGCAGTAGCGGGCGGACCTTGGGCAACGACATGTTCAACGGCAACTTCAGCAACGCCGACGAGCGCTCGTGGCAAGTGCGCTACGACTACAATTTTGCCGCTATGGGTGTGCCAGGGTTGCTGGCCATGGTGCGCTACGGGCATGGTGAAAATGCCACCACGGCGGCCGGCAGCAATGGCAAGGAGTGGGAGCGCGATACCGAAGTGAACTACACCTTCCAGAGCGGGGCGTTGAAGAACCTCAACATCCGCCTGAACAATGCGACCAACCGGCGCAGCTTCAACAGTGATTTCGACCAGACGCGGCTGATTGTCAGCTATCCGCTGACGTTGTAAACGCCGCGACTTAATCGTTGGCTGGCCTGCCGGCGATGTGGGCTAACAGGCCACCAACAACCCCTCACCTTGCGCTAAGATGCCCGCTCATGTCCCTGGAAGTAGCCTGGATGAGCAAGCCCGGTCAAATGGTGCTGGTCGCGTTGCGCAAGATGATCGCCTCGGGCGAGCTGGCGGCCGGCGAGCGCTTGATGGAAGTCCCCACCGCCGAGCTGTTCGGCGTTTCTCGCATGCCGGTGCGCATGGCGTTTCGTACCCTTGAGCAGGAAGGCTTGCTGGTGCGTTTTGGCGGCCGGGGCTTTCAGGTGCGCTCAGTCAGTGCCGATGACATCGCCGGTGCGGTCGAGGTGCGCGGCGTACTGGAGGGGCTGGCCGCGCGCCAGGCTGCAGAGCGTGGTTTGTCGGTGCAAGCACGCGCGGCGCTGCAGCAGTGCCTGGTCGATGGCGACCAGCTGTTCGACAAGGGCTTCGTGACCGAAGAAGACCTGCAGGCTTACCACGACCTGAACATGCGCTTTCACCAGGTGATCATCGAAGCCAGCCACAACCCGGCCATTGCCGATGCCCTGGCGCGCAACGACCACCTGCCGTTCGCCTCGGTCACCGCGCTGGCGGTGGACCGCCATGACCTGGTCCGCGAATACCGGCGCTTCAATTTTGCTCACATGCAGCATCACGCGGTGTTCGATGCCCTGACCAACCGCCAGGGTGCCCGCGCCGAAGCGATCATGCGCGAGCACGCCAATGCCACCTTGCGCTACGCCGAGACCTTTGGCGGGGCGACGGCAGACGCAGGCATGAAGGTTATCCTGCCCTCGGCGTAAACCGGTTCAGATATCCAGCACCAGCAGCGGCGTTTTCGAGCGCGAGCAGCAGGGCGTGAACTGATCGTTCAGCGCCTGCTCCTCTTCGGTAAGGAACATGTCGCGGTGGTCCGGCGTACCCTGCAGCACGCGCGTCAGGCAGGTGCCGCAGATACCCTGTTCGCACGACATGGCAATCTCGATACCTTGCTGTTCCAGCACCTGCACCACGGTCTGGTCGGCCGGCACCTCGAACACCTGCCCCGTGCTGCCCACCTGCACCGAGAAGCTACCGTCGTTGCTGGCATCCACCGGCGCTGCGGCAAAATACTCGCGGTGCAGGTTGGCCTCCTGCCAGCCCAGTCCCTTGGCGCTGTCCAGCACATGCTGCATGAACCCGCCGGGCCCGCAGACATACAGGTGCGCATCCTCTTGCGGGTTGCCCAGCACCCGGGCGATATCCAGTGCGGTTTCCGGTTGCTCGTCAAAGTGTACGAACAGGCGGTCGGCGAACGGCGCGTTGCGAATGCGTTCGACAAAGGCCGCACGCTCGCTGGAGCGGGCGCAGTAGTGCAGCTCGAAGTCATGGCCGCTGTGGGACAGCTGCTCGGCCATGCACAGAATCGGGGTAATGCCGATGCCACCGGCAAACAGCAGGCTGCGCTGCGCCCCCTCGGCCAGCGGGAACAGGTTGCGCGGCGCGCTGATGCGCAGCCGTGCGCCGGCCTGCACCTGCTCGTGCAGGCTGCGTGAGCCTCCCCGCGAAGCCGGGTCGTTGAGCACGCCAATCAGGTAACGGTGGCGCTCCTCGGGGTGGTTGCACAGCGAATACTGGCGCACCAACCCATCGGGCAAATGCACGTCGATATGCGCGCCAGCGCTGAACGCCGGCAGCAAGCTGCCATCCGCTGCCGCCAGCTCGAAGCTGCAAATACCTTGCGCTTCGTCGTTACGGGACACCACTACGGCATCGATCATGTCGGCTGTTCCTCAGGCAGGGGTGGCGCTGGTAGCGATCAGTTGCGGTTGTGGCGCACGCTCTTTGGCGATGATGCGCTCCAGCACCTTGCGCGACTGCACGCCGCCAGCATCGATGTTCAGCTTCAGCAGGTTGCGCTCGGGGTGGGCCAGCAGGTTCTGCTGCTGGCGTTCGAGCATCTCCAGGTCTTCGCTGAAAATCTTGCCTTGGCCTTCGCGGATGTTGTCGGTCAGGGTTTGGTCATGCGCGGCGAAGTTGCGTGCCATGCCCCAGAAGTACCAAATCGATGTGTCGGTCTCTGGCGTGATGAAATCCACCACGATGCTCGACGCCTTGTGCTGCGCCTCGGCGTGGTAGCCACCCTTGCCGGCATGCGCCACACCCACTTCGATCAGCACATGGCTGGGCGGGGTGAAGCGGCAGATCTGCCAACGGTCCACCGGTACATCATCGGCCAGACCGTTGCCACGCA
Source organism: Pseudomonas sp. NBRC 111140 (assembly GCF_001320885.1). Lineage (NCBI taxonomy): Bacteria > Pseudomonadati > Pseudomonadota > Gammaproteobacteria > Pseudomonadales > Pseudomonadaceae > Pseudomonas > Pseudomonas sp. NBRC 111140. The sequence goes on along the minus strand of NZ_BCBQ01000030.1, from coordinate 24,215 downwards.
GGGCCATGCGCCAGAAGGGCGGAGCCATGATGTTTTCCATGTGCCGGGCGGTGACCACTTCGTCGCCGGTGACGGTGGTGACTGGCGGGGCCTCGTCGATTTCCTTCTGGCCGATGCTGGAGGCATGCACGTAGGTTTCGTGGGTGAGGTCCATCAGGTTGTCGATCATCAGGCGGTAGTCGCAACCGATGTGGAACAGCCCGCCACCGTAGGCCCATTCATCATTCACCGCCCATTCAAGGTGCGGAATCAGCGCCGGGTCGGCCTGCGCCTGGTCGCCTGGCCATACCCAGACAAAGCCATAGCGCTCGACTGCAGCGAAAGTCTTGTTGCAGGGAAAGCCCCGTACCCGCTGGCCGGGCATCGACACGGTCTTGCCATCGCAGCCCATGACCAGGCCGTGGTAGCCGCATACCAGGTTGCCGTCCTCGACATAGCCAAGCGACAACGGCGCACCACGGTGCGGGCAGAAATCCTCGACGGCGGCTACACGGTTCTCGTGGCCACGGTAGAACACGATTTTTTCCCCGCAGATCCGCCGGCCCAAGGGCTTGGTGGCGATCTCGTCGGGGGTGCAGGCAACGTACCAGGTGTTTTTGGGGTACATGGGAGGCTCTCCGGGGTTTTGTTTTTATTTAATGGATCCATTGAGCCGTTAAAGAAAATCACGGTCAATCTATATTGTGTGTTTATGGTGGGTTTTGTGCGATTATCGGATCTCTGTGGATCCATTGTCGGCTAGCGATGAGAATCGCAATACGCCTCTGCGACCACGTACCTGCTATTACTTAGCAGACACATCACACACCAAGGCCCCTCGATGCTCGCCATCGAAAACCTTCACAAATCATTCCCCACTCCCCAAGGCCCGCTCCCGGTTCTGCAGGGCGTCGATCTGCGCCTGGCACGCGGCAGCAGCCTGGCACTGATGGGCGAGTCGGGCAGCGGCAAGAGCACCTTGCTGCACCTGGTGGCTGGCCTGGACCGGGCCGACAGCGGCCGCATCCTGATCGACGACGTTGCGCTCGACGGCCGTTCGGAAGCGTCTCTGGCACAGTGGCGGCGTGAGGGGATTGGCCTGGTGTTCCAGCAATACAACCTGATCAGCAGCCTGGACGTCGGCCTGAACCTGACCTTCCAGGCTCGCCTGGCCGGGCGGTATGACCCGCATTGGGCGGCTTACCTGGCGCAACGTCTGGGCCTGGCGGGCCTGCTTGCGCGTTACCCGGAACACTTGTCGGGCGGCCAGCAGCAGCGGGTCGCCATCGGCCGCGCGCTGGCCGGGCGACCGGCATGGCTGCTAGCCGACGAACCCACCGGCAGCCTGGATGAGGCCAGCAGCGACGAGGTGCTGAACCTGTTGCTGCAGTTGGTTGCCGAAGCCGGCAGCGGTGTGTTGATGGTGACTCACAGCCCACGGTTGGCGGCGCGTTTGCAGCAGCGCTGCTACCTGCAGGCCGGCTGCGTGCGGCACGAGCAGGGCTGATGAGGCTGTTGTCGCTGGTATTGATGGCGTTGCTCAGCCATTGGCGGCGCCACCGCGTGCAGTGCTTGAGTATCTTCACTGGCCTGTGGCTGGCCACGGCGTTGTGGACCGGGGTGCAGGCGCTGAACAGCCAGGCACGCAGTGACTATGCCCGGGCCAGCGCGGTTTTGGCCGGGCCGTTGCAGGCGCAATTGCTGCCGCGCACTGGCGAGCGCTTCGACCAGGGGTTGTACGTGCAACTGCGCAGGCTGGGCTGGGCGGTATCACCGGTGCTGGAAGGGCGCTTGCGCCTGCCGGGCGAGCCGGCGCACAGCGTGCGGCTGATTGGCATCGAGCCATTGAGCCTGTCGCCGGCCAGCAGCATTGCCGGTGTACAACTGCAGGCATTCGACCTGCAGGCTTTTATCGGCACGCCCGGGCAAGCCTGGGTTGGGCCAGACACCTTGCGTCAGTTGAGCGCAAACCCCGCGCAGCGGGCCCGCGACAGCGAAGGGCAGTTGCTGCCGCCTTTGGTTTTGCAGCCCGCGTTGGCGCCTGGGGTGATGGTGGTGGACATCGGCCACGCGCAGGCGTTGCTGCGTGCATCTGGGCAGTTGTCACGCCTGCTGCTGGCCGGGGCACCTGGGCCATTGCCGGCAGATATCGCCCCCTTCCTCGAACTTCAAACACAGCAGGACGATGGCGGTTTGCAGCGCCTGACCGACAGTTTCCACCTCAACCTGACTGCGCTCGGCCTGCTGGCGTTCATCGTCGGCTTGTTCATCGCCCACGCCGCCATCGGCCTGGCGCTGGAACAGCGGCGTGGGCTGATCCGCAACTTGCGCGCCAGCGGCATCAGCCTGAAGACCCTGCTGTATGCACTGTTGCTGGAGTTGGGCCTGTTCGCGGTGCTGGGCGGGCTTGCCGGGATGGCCAGTGGTTATGCCTTGGCCGCGTGGCTGCTGCCCGATGTGGCCGCCAGTTTGCGCGGCCTGTATGGCGCACAGGTGGCGGGTACGCTGAGCCTGCCCGCGTGGTGGTGGCTGCTGGGCGTGCTGGTGAGTGTATTCGGGGCATTGCTGGCAGGGCTGGGCAGCGTCATGCGTGCGGCCCGATTGCCGTTGCTGGCGCTGGCGCAACCTCAAGCCTGGCGGCTGGCGCAGGGGCCATGGCTGAGGCGTCAGGCATTGATCGCGGGCTTGCTGCTGTTGCTGGCCTTGGGCTGTGGCGTGTTCGGAGCCAGCCTGCCCAGCGCGTTCGCCATGCTGGCGGGGTTGCTGCTGGCGGCAGCGCTGCTGTTACCGGGCATGCTCGACCGGGTGCTGGCCTGGCTGGCGCGCCGCTGCCAGCGGCCATTGGCGCAATGGTTCGTTGCCGACAGCCGCCAGCAACTGCCGGCCCTGAGCCTGGCGTTGATGGCCCTTTTGCTGGCGCTGGCTGCCAGTGTTGGCGTGGGCAGCATGACCGAGGGTTTTCGCAAGACGTTTGTCGGTTGGCTTGGCCAGCGCCTGTCCGCCGACCTGTATGTCACCCCACGCGATACAGCCCAAGGCCTGCAGATAGTCGAGTGGCTTGAGCAGCAGCCTGCGGCCAGTGTGGTGCTGCCCGGCTGGCGCGTGGACATTCAACTACAAGGTTGGCCGGTACAAGTGCAGGGCATTGTCGATCACTCCGTTTATCGAACGCGCTGGCCGCTATTGGAACAACAGCCACATGCCTGGCAGCGACTGGCCCGCGGGCAGGCTGTAATGCTCAGCGAACAGTTGGCCAGGCGGTTGAAACTGCAACTGGGCGATAACCTCAAGCTGCCTGCGAACACGTCGCCGGCCTTGCCTGTTGTGGGGATCTATGCCGATTACGGCAACCCCAAGGGGCATGTCCTGGCCAATGCCGGCTGGTTGCGTGAAAACTGGCCACAGGCAACCCTGACCGGCTTGAGCGTCGACTTGGCCGCTGAACGGGTGCCGGCGCTCAAGGTCGCTCTGCAACGGCATTTTGCCCTCGACGACAGCCGCGTGGTCGAGCAGGCGCGCCTGAAGCGCTGGTCGACCGACGTGTTCAACCGCACCTTTGCCGCCACCGCTGCCCTCAACAGCCTCACCCTTGGCGTGGCTGGCGTGGCGTTGTTCATCAACCTGTTGACCCTGGGCCAGTCCCGGCTGGGCCAGCTGGCACCGCTATGGGCGCTGGGTGTGCGGCGTATGCAACTGGTCTGGCTGAGCCTTGGCCAGACACTCATGCTGAGCAGCCTCACCGTGTTGATGGCGATCCCGCTGGGGTTGCTGCTGGCCTGGTGCCTGGTCGCGGTGGTCAATGTTCAGGCGTTTGGCTGGCGCCTGCCGCTCTATGTCTTTCCCGTGCAGTTGCTGCAACTGGCCATGTTGGGGTTGTTCACCAGTCTGCTGGCCAGCGCCTGGCCGCTGTGGCAGCTGGCGCGTCGCCAGCCGCGCGAACTGTTGAGGCCCTTTGCCGATGAAGCGTAATGCGTGGCTGTTGCTCAGCGTGTTGTTGTGCGGCTGTGATCAACCAGCACCACAGAGCTATGCCGGGCTTGGGCAGCAGGCCGGCGAATTCAGCCAGGTGACCCGCGACCATCGGCTGGCATTTCCACAGGACCACGGTCCACACGATGGTTTTCGTATCGAGTGGTGGTATGTCACCGCCAACCTGAAGGACGCTCAAGGCCGTGACTGGGGCGCCCAGTGGACGCTGTTCCGCTCGGCCCTGCGCCCAGGCCCGGAGACCACCGACTGGAACAGCCCGAACCTGTGGATGGGGCACGCGGCCTTGACCGGTCCGGGCGGCCACCAGTCTGGCGAAACCCTGGCGCGCGGCGGTATCGGCCAGGCCGGAGTGCAGGCCCAGCCGTTCCGGGCGTGGATCGATGACTGGTCGTTGCAGGGCAGGGGCAGTATCGAAAACCTGCGGATGGTCGCCGGTGGCGATGGTTTTCGCTATGACTTGCAGTTGCACAGCGATCACCCTCTGGTGCTGCACGGGGAGCAAGGTTACAGCGAGAAATCTGGCAAGGGGCAGGCTTCGTACTATTACAGCCAGCCTTTCTACCAAGTGCAGGGGCACATTCAGCGTGGCAGCCAGTGCATCGCGGTCACTGGGCAGGCCTGGCTGGACCGGGAATGGAGCAGCCAACCGCTGGCGTCAGGGCAAACGGGCTGGGACTGGTTTTCGCTGCACCTGGACAGTGGTGCCAAGCTTATGCTGTTTCAGGTACGCGAGGCGCGGGGGGACGCGTACCGCGCTGGGACCTGGGTTGGGCCGCAGGGTGAGGTGGTGGCGCTGGACGCAGCGCAGATTCAGCTGCAGGCGCAAGCCTGGTCTGCGCAGAAAAACGGCAAAAAGGTGCCGACACGGTGGCGGGTGCAGGTGCCTGGGCATGGAGTGGATGTGCAGGTTGATGCCGTGGAGCCGCAGGCGTGGATGCAGACGCGATTCCCTTACTGGGAAGGGCCGGTGCGGTTGAGCGGGAGCGCGGGTGGGCGCGGGTATCTGGAGATGACTGGATATTAGTCAGTCTGGTCATGACGCGGTCCCTTGTAGGAGCGGCCTTGTGTCGCGATAGGGCCGCAAAGCGGCCCCAACAATGTTGGGGCGATTCGAAGATCCTGGGGGTGCTTCGCACCCCGATCGCGACACAAGGCCGCTCCTACAAGGGGCCACGCCAGCCTGTTCAATCCTTGATGAGTGCGCGCAGCACAGCTCGTGCATCTTCGCTGCGCAAGCACTCGATGAACAACCGGCTTTCCCGCGCCACTGTGTCTTCAAGCTCCGCTCGCTGGCTGTCCTTGAGCAACCGCTTGCTGATGCGCAATGCCGCCTGCGGATAGCCTTGCAGCTGCCGCGCCAGGGTGCGGGCAGCCGCCAGGCACTGCGCGCCGTCTTCATGCAGTTCATTGGCCAGCCCCCAGGCCACCATCTGTTCGCCATCGAGCAACGCGTTGGCCAGCAGCAAGCGCGCCGCACGGGCCTGGCCAAGCAAACGCGGCAGCAACAGGCTGGAGCCGAACTCCGGGCACACACCCAATGGCGCGAAGGGCATGCGCAGTTTGGTCGAGCGGCTGACCAGCACCTGGTCGCAATGCAGCAACAGGGTGGCCCCGATGCCGATCGCCGCGCCACTGACCGCTGCGATCAGCGGCTTGTCCAGCCCCATGATTACCCGCATCAGGCGGAACACCGGGCTGTCCAGGTCGCTGGGCGGGTTGTCGAGGAAGTCGCGCAGGTCGTTGCCAGCGCTGAAGCAGTGCGGCCCACCGGTGATGATGATGGCGTCGACATCAGGGTTTTCACCCGCCGCCAGCAGCAGGTCGCCCAGCTGTTGGTACATGGCGGTGTTCAGGGCATTGAGCTTGTCGGGGCGGTTGAAGGCCAGGGTCAGCAGCCCTTGGTCCAGGTCGCGTGTGATCAGGTCGTTCATGGCAGCCGGTTTTATTGTTGTGGGCAGGTGCAAGGGTTTATCACGCTGTCCGGCTTGTTGTACAGTCGTTCAGTCCAGCCCCTAACCCGAGACCCACCGATGACTCAGGAAGCCCGCTACCACCGCATGCTGCCGGAACTGCGCAAAGCCAACCTGGTCGAGGCGACCTTGGTGTGCCTCAAGCGCCATGGCTTTCAGGGGGCGTCGATCCGCAAGATCTCGGCTGAAGCCGGGGTTTCGGTGGGGTTGATCAGCCATCATTACGCCGGCAAGGACGAACTGGTGGCCGAGGCCTACATGGCCGTTACCGGCCGGGTGATGGGCCTGCTGCGCGAGGCCATGGCCCAGGCTGCGCCCAATGCCCGCGAGCGGCTGTCGGCGTTCTTCCGCGCCTCGTTCTGCGCCGAGCTGCTCGACCCGCAATTGCTCGATGCCTGGCTGGCTTTCTGGGGCGCGGTGAAGACCGCCGACGCCATCAACCAGGTACACGACCACTCTTACGGCGAGTACCGCAACGAGCTCAGCCGGCTGCTGGCCAAACTGGCCGAGGAAGAGGGCTGGCAGGGTTTCGATGCCGACCTGGCGGCCATCAGCCTGAGCGCCTTGCTCGATGGCCTGTGGCTGGAGTCGGGGCTCAACCCCGGCACCTTCACCCCCGAGCAGGGCGTGGTCATCTGCGAGGCCTGGGTCGATGGCTTGCAGGCCGGTGGTCGGCGGCGCTTCAGCCTGCCCGAGGGCTGTTGATCGCCCGTTCAGTAACGAGTACGCTGCTGTCGCGAGTGTGTAGAACAACACCAATAAAAAGAGACGACACGCAATGACGCCTCGGGTATTGATCGTCGATGACGATCCGCTTATTCGTGACTTGCTGCAGGCCTATCTGTCCCAGGAAGGCTACGACGTGCACTGCGCCGACACGGCGGAAAAGGCCGAAGCCCTGCTCGGCAGCCAGGATGTCGACCTGGTGCTGCTGGACATCCGCCTGCCTGGCAAGGACGGCCTCACCCTGACCCGCGAGCTACGGGTGCGCTCGGAGGTCGGCATCATCCTCATCACCGGGCGCAATGACGACATCGACCGCATCGTCGGCCTGGAATGCGGCGCCGACGATTATGTCATCAAACCGCTCAACCCCCGCGAGCTGGTGTCCCGTGCCAAAAACCTGATCCGCCGCGTGCGCCATGCCCGCGAGGTACACCCGGCCCCGGCCTGCGCGCAATCGCTGAAGCAGTTCGCCGACTGGGCGCTGGACATCGATCGCCGTCGCCTGATCGACGCCCGTGGCGGGCAAACCCTGCTGACCCACGGCGAGTTTCAACTGCTTAGCGTGTTTCTGCGCAACAGCGGCCACACCCTTAGCCGCGACCAGCTGATGGACCAGATTCGCAACCGCGAGTGGGTGCCCAACGACCGCTCCATCGATGTGCTGGTCGGGCGCCTGCGCCGCAAGCTGCATGACGATCCGGCCGAGCCACAGCTGATCATCACCATCCACGGCACCGGCTACCTGTTCACCGCCAGTGTGGCGGCATGAGCCACTGCGCCTGGCTGTCGGCACTTGCGCTGTGTGTTGCGCAGGCCAATGCCAGCGAGCCGGTGCGGTATTGCGACTACCCGGTGTACCCACCCATTTCCTGGAGCGATGGCCACCAAGTGCGTGGGCTAGCCCCAACCGTGGTGCGTGAGCTGTTCGCACGCCTGGGCTACCCGGTGCAAACCGTGGTACTGGGCAACTGGAAGCGCTGCCTGCTGGACGCCGCCGCCGGGCGGGTGGACGTGGTGCTGGCCTACAACAGCGACCAGCGCGACCAGCGCATGCGTTTTTCCACGGTGCCGGTGTTACGCGAGGAAGTGGCCGTGTTCTACAACCGCAAGCGGCCGGTGCAGTTCCAGCAACTGGAGGACCTGGCCGGCTACCGTGGAGGCCTGTTATACGGTGAAAGCTACGGCGCTGAGTTCGACCGCTTCGTCGCCCGCCACCAGAACATCGAGCGGGTGTCGTCCAGCCAGCAGAACTTTGGCAAGCTGATCCGCGGCCGCATCGACTACGTGATCCAGGAGCGGCGTACTGGCCAATTGTTCATCGAACACTTGCCCGGCGCGCAGGACATCCGCGTGCTGCCCACTGCACTGAGTGTGGACTATCTGCGTGTAGCCGTGTCGCGGCAATCCCCCCTGAGCCAGCACATGGATGAAATCGACGAGCAGCTGCAGCGCATGAACCGGGCTGGCGAGATCGAGCGCTGGCTGGAGCAAAGCGAAGTCACCTACCGCGACATGATCAAGCTGCCGGCGGATGCCCGATGATACGCCTGCGCACCGACGGCCTGCTGCGTCGCCTGCTGCTGTTCATCCTGCTGTTCAGCCTGTGCTTCACCGTGCTGGCCAGTGGCGTGCAGCTGTATTTCGAGTACCGCCGCGAAATGCGTGACATAGACGCACGCATGGCGTTGATCCGCGCCGGCTACCTGGCCAGCCTGGAGCGTAGCCTGTGGGACCTGGACGAGGCGCAGCTGGATGTGCAACTGCGCGGCCTGGTGGACTTTTCCGATGTGGCGCGGGTGCGCCTGGTCAGTGATGATTTCCAGTTGTTGCGCGGTGAGGCCGAAGCCACAGGGCCGCTGCGCATCGAGCGCTTCCCCCTTGATTATCAGCCACCCTCGGGGCCGCCCAGGCACCTGGGCGAGCTGGAAGTCAGCATCGACCTGGGCGCGGTGCACCGCCGGTTGTACGCCACAGGCCTTGCCAGCCTGCTGTGGATGGGCGTGTTTCTGTGCGGCCTGGCAGTGGCACTGTCGGGGCTGTTCTACCGCCTGGTCACCCGCCACCTGCAAGTGATGGCCGAATTTGCCCGTCGTATTGGCGCCGGCCAGTGGCAGGAGCCGTTGCGCCTGGGGCGCCGACGTTCAGCGCGCCCCGATGAGATCGACACGGTGGCCAATGCCCTGGACGATATGCGCCGCGCCATCCTCAGCGATATCGAGCGCCGTGAGCGCGACCGCCTGGAGCTGCAGGGCAAGCGCGACGAATTGCAGGCCATGGTCGAGCGGCGTACGGCCAGCCTGGCCCGCGCCAAGGACGAGGCCGAGGCTGCCAACCTGGCCAAGTCACGCTTCCTGGCGACCATGAGCCATGAACTGCGCACGCCGCTCAACGGCATTCTGGGCATGGCCGAACTGCTGCGCGGCGGGCGCCTGGAGGCGGCCGACCGCCAGCGTGTCGAGGCCTTGTACAAAGCCGGCGAGGGCCTGCTGGCGATTCTCAACGAGGTGCTGTATTTCGCCCGGCTCGAAGAAGGCGAAAGCCGCGCCGAGCTGGTAGGTTTTTCCTTGCGCCAGTTGTGCCAGGAAGTGCTGGCGTTGCTCGAACCCATGGCCATGGAAAACGCCGACACCCTGCAACTGCATGTCGATGAGCAGTTGGCCGCGCACCAGCACGGCGCCGAGCAATACCTGCGCCAGGTGCTGAGCAACCTGCTGGCCAATGCCATCAAGTTCACCGAGCACGGCCAGGTACAGCTTACGGTGCAGGTGCTGGCCAGCAACGAACGCTCGCAGCGCCTGCGGTTGTCGGTCAGTGACAATGGCATCGGCATCGAGCCCGCCGTACAGGCGAAGATCTTCGACCGCTTCGTCCAGGCCAGCGAAACAGTGGCGCGTCGCTATGGCGGCACTGGCCTGGGCCTGGCGATCTGCAAGCACCTGGTGGAAAAACTGGGCGGCAGCATCGGCCTGGACAGTGTGCAAGGGCAGGGCAGTTGCTTCTGGTTCGAGCTTGACATGGCACGCGGGCAGCCCGTGCCTGCGGGCTCACCTGCCCCTTTGTCCTTGCTAAGCCTGGATATCCTGGTGGTCGAGGACGTTGCGCTGAACCGCGAGGTGGCGGGTGGCCTGCTGCTGCGCGATGGCCACCGGGTGAGCTTTGCCGAAGACGCCGGGCAAGCCCTGCAGGCGTGTGCGCAGCGGCGCTTCGATCTGGTCTTGCTTGACGTGCACTTGCCGGGCATGAGCGGGGTGGAGTTGTGCCGACAGCTGCGTGCCTCGCCTGGTCCGAACCGCCACAGTCGGATCCTGGCACTGACGGCTGGCGTGCAGCCGGGGCAGGTATCGGGCTACCTGGATGCTGGCATGCAAGGGGTACTGGCCAAGCCCTTGCGGCTGGACAACCTGCGCGAGGCGCTGGCCGAAGTAGCCTGCGGCGAAGTGACCAGCGCTGACGCAGACATGGACTGGTCACTGCTGGACACCCACCGCTCGCTGCTGGGCAAACAGAAGCTGCAAGGCCTGTTGAAGGTGCTGCGCCAATCACTGGAGCAGCATGCCACGGCGCTGGCCGAGGCGCTGCCGGCCCAGGACTTCACCGAAGTGCTGCACCTGGCCCATCGCCTGGCCGGTAGCTGCGATTCCTTGGGGTTCGCCGGGCTGGCAGCGCTGTTGCATCGCCTGGAAGAGGCGGCCCGGCAGCAGGACATCGAGGCGATGCAAACCCTCGACGGGCCGCTGGCCACCCAGCTAAGTCAGGCCCGCGCCACGCTGGAACAGCTGATCCAGAGCTGACGTACAAAAAACTTACGACTTTTTACATCTTCGATCCGTTCGTACAACGGCACCTTACATCCGTTTCCAATAATCCATGGCAACCGTGTTGCACGCGGTCCATGAGGCTTATTGGAGACAAGAATAATGACATGCCGTAGCGCTCAGCCCCTCCTTCGCAACGCCCCACGTGCCTGCCGCAATGGCGAGGTGCGCCATGACTGATACCGTTGAAAAAATCCAGCTCACCCGGGCCCTGAAAAGCCGGCACATCTTCATGCTGTCGCTTGGCGGAGTGATTGGCACCGGCCTGTTCATGGGCTCGGGCGTGACCATCAACCAGGGCGGGCCGGTGGGTGCGATCCTGGCCTACCTGGTCGCGGGTTTGCTGATGTACCTGGTGATGGTCTGCCTGGGCGAACTGTCGGTGCAGATGCCGGTGTCCGGCTCGTTCCAGGCCCATGCCACCAAGTTCATCGGCCCGGCCACCGGCTTCATGATCGGCTGGGTGTACTGGATGAGTTGGGCCACTACGGTGGGCCTGGAGTTCACCGCCGCCGGCATGCTGATGACCCGCTGGTTCCCGGACGTGCCGATCTGGTACTGGTCGGCACTGTTCGTGGTGGTGCTGTTCGGCCTCAATGCCCTGGCCACTCGCGCGTTTGGTGAAGCCGAGTACTGGTTCTCGGGCATCAAAGTGGCGACCATCCTTGGCTTTATCATCATCGGCCTGCTGGTGATCTTCGGTGCCATCCCGTTGACCAGCGGGGCGCCGGCGCCGATGCTGGACAACCTGGTGGGCGAGTCGCTGTTCCCCCACGGCCTGTCGGCGGTGTTCGCGGTGATGATGACGGTGGTCTATGCCTTCCAGGGCTGTGAAATCATGGGCGTGGCGGCCGGCGAGACCGAGCACCCGGAAAAGAGCATCCCGCGGGCGGTGCGCAACGTGGTGTTCCGCGTGCTGATCTTCTACGTGCTGGCGATTGCGGTGCTGTCGGCCATCGTGCCGTACGAGCAGGCTGGCCTGATGGAAAGCCCGTTCGTGCAGGTGTTCGACATGGTCGGCATCCCGTTTGCTGCCGACGTGATGAACTTCGTCATCCTCACCGCCATTCTTTCGGTGGGCAACTCCGGGCTGTATGCCTCTACGCGCATTCTTTGGGCGATGTCCAAGAGCGGCATGGCGCCGAAAAGCCTGTCGCCACTGAGCAAGCGCGGCGTGCCGCTGCGGGCGCTGAGCATCACCCTGTGCTTTGCGCTGATCTCGCTGATGACCAGCTTCATTGCCGCCGACACGCTGTTCATGGTGCTGATGGCGGTGAGCGGCATGTCCGGTACCGTGACCTGGATCGTCATCGCCCTGGCGCAGTATCGCTTCCGCAAAGCCTACCTGCGTGACGGTGGGCAGTTGCAGGACCTGAAGTACAGGGCGCCGCTGTATCCGTTGGTGCCGCTGCTGTGCATCACCCTGTGCAGCTCGCTGTTCGTGTTCCTGGCATTGGATGAAACCCAGCGGCCGTCGCTTTACTGGGGCTTTGGCTTCATTGCCCTGTGCTACGCGGCGTACTACTTCGTCAATCGTCGCCGCCAGGGCGCCTTTGCGCCGAGTGCGCCTGGGGTTTGATTCACGATCGTCGGGGCCGCTTTGCGGCCCTTTCGCGACACAAGGCCGCTCCTATAAGTACTGCGCAGACCTGAAATCTGTGAAAAACCTGTAGGAGCGGCCTTGTGTCGCGAAAGGGGCGCAGAGCGCCCCCGGCAATCTCGCGGTTGTACAAAGTTGTAACAATCGCCACGAGATTTGCCCTCATAAAATCAAATAAATCCATTTAAAACAATGACTTATATTGTTGTAGCGGACTATTGCAGGCCAAGTTTCGGGCAATTGCCGTCTTGCTGAACACTCGTTTAGTATCTCCCTCATCAAGTCCTCCCCAAACCATCACAACAACACCGAGGCCCCCATGACCACCCCGTCGTCGTCACTGTTGAGCAACGTCGAAGCCGGCGTTGCCTGGATCACCCTCAACCGCCCCGAGCAGCGCAACGCGCTGGATATCCCAACCCTCAAGCAACTGCATGCCTTGCTCGACAGCCATAACGGCGACCCGGCGGTACGCGTGGTGGTACTCACCGGCAGCGGGCGCAGTTTCTGCGCCGGCGCCGATCTGGCCGAATGGGCTGCCGCCGAAGCCGCAGGCACCCTGGAAAGCTACGGCTGGACCGAAACCGCCCATGCTCTGATGTTGCGCCTGCACAGCCTCGCCAAACCCACCATCGCCGCCATCAACGGCACCGCCGTGGGCGGTGGCATGGACCTCAGCCTGTGCTGCGACCTGCGCATCGCCGCCGCCTCGGCGCGTTTCAAGGCCGGCTACACCAGCATGGGCTACAGCCCCGATGCCGGCGCCAGCTGGCACCTGCCACGGCTGATCGGCAGCGAGCAGGCCAAGCGTTTGTTGTTCCTCGATGAACTGTGGGGCGCCGAGCGCGCCCTGGCGGCTGGGCTGGTCAGTGAAGTCTGTGCCGACGAGCAACTGCCCGCCGTGGCCGCCGAGTTGGCCGGGCGCCTGGCCTGCGGCCCGACCTTCGCCTTTGCGCAGACCAAGCAACTGATGCGTGACGGCGCCCGGCGCACCCTGGCCGAGCAGCTGGAAGCCGAGCGCCACGCCGGCCTGTTGTGCGGCCGCAGCCAGGATGGCGTCGAGGCGCTGCAAGCCTCGGTTGAACGCCGCGCCCCCCGTTTCATCGGCCAGTAACCCGATACCGACCCTGACCAGGACCTTTGCAGATGAATTTCCAACTGACCCAAGAACAAGAAATGTTGGTGGAAGCGGTACGCAGCTTTGTCGCCAAAGAGCTGCTGCCCCATGAGGAAGCGGTGGACCGCGCCGATGCCGTGTCACCCGAGCTGGCCGCACAGATCCGCGGCAAGGCCATCGCCGCTGGGTTCTATGCCTTCAACATGCCCGAGGAAGTCGGTGGCGGCGGCCTGGACTACTTGTCTCAGGCGTTGATCGAGCGTGAGCTGTCCAAGGTGTCCTGGGCCCTGCATGTATTTGTCGCACGGCCGTCGAAAATTCTCATGGCCTGCAAGGATGAGCAGATCAACGACTACCTGCTGCCCTGCGTGCAGGGCGAGAAAACAGACTGTTTCGCCCTCACCGAACCGGGCGCCGGCTCCGATGCCAATGCCATCAAGACCCGCGCCGTGCGCCAGGGCGATGACTTTGTCATCAACGGCAGCAAGCACTTCATCAGCCACGCCGGCCACGCCGATTTCGCCATTGTCTTCGCGGTCACCGACACCTACGAGCACAACGGGCGCAAGCGCAATGCGGTCACGGCGTTGCTGGTGGACCGTGGTACGCCGGGCATGACCATCCGCCGTGGCCCCAAATGCGTCAGCAACCGTGGCTACCACACCTACGAACTGTTCTTCGACGACTGCCGGGTGCCGGCCAGCAAGGTACTGGGCGAGGTTGGCAAGGGCTGGGAAGTGGCCAACGCCTGGCTTACCGCAGGCCGGGTGATGGTCGCCGCCAACTGCGTGGGCCAGGCCCAGCGCGCACTCGACCTGTCGCTGCAATGGGCCGCCGACCGTAAGCAATTCGGCCAGGCCATTGGCAGCTACCAGGGTGTGTCGTTCAAGTTGGCCGACATGGCCACGCAGATTCGCGCCGCCGAGATGCTCACCCTGCACACTGCCTGGAAGATGGACCAGGGCAGCATGACCGACGGCGAGGCCGGCATGGCCAAGCTGTTTGCCAGCGAAGTGCTGGGCAAGGTGGCCGACGAAGCCGTGCAGATATTTGGCGGTATGGGCCTTATGGACGAAGGGCCGGTCGAGCGCATCTGGCGCAATGCGCGTATCGAACGCATCTGGGAGGGCACCTCGGAAATCCAGCGGCACATCATCGCCCGCGAACTGCTGCGCCCGCTGCTGCGCTGAGCGCCTGGAGAACCCCATGTCGCAATCGATTCGTGACAACCTCAAGCGCCTGTTGGCGCCCCGGCACCTGGCCTTCGTCGGCGGGCGCAGCATGGCTCGGGCGCTCAAGCGCTGCGCCGAAGGTGGCTTTGGCGGCGAGCTGTTTCTGGTCAACCCACAGCATGAAAGCCTCGAAGGCATCCCCTGCGTGGCACGGGTGGCCGACTTGCCTTATGCCCCGGACGCTGTGTTCATCGCCACCAACCGCGAACTGACCTTGCAGTGCGTTGCCGAGCTGGCCGCACGCGGCGCCGGTGGCGCCATCTGCTATGCCTCGGGCTTTGCCGAAAGCGGCGAGGAGGGGCGCCAGCTGCAGCAGCGCCTGCTCGACGCCGCCGGCAACATGGCCTTGCTCGGCCCCAACTGCTACGGCCTGCTCGACTACCTGCATGGCGCCGCCCTGTGGCCGGTCGCGCATGGCGGCCAGCAGGTGGAGAAAGGCGTGGCGATCCTCACGCAAAGTGGCAACTTTGCCTACAACCTGTCCATGAGCGACCGCTCACTGCCGGTAGCCTACATGGCCTCGGTCGGCAACCAGGCACAACTGGGCGTGGCCGAGCTGATGGACGTGCTGCTCGATGACCCACGGGTAACGGCCATCGGGCTGCACCTGGAAGGCTTGAAGAACGTGCCGGGTTTTGCCCGCGCCGCCTACAAGGCGTTGCAGCAGGGCATACCGATCATTGCCCTGAAGACAGGCGTGTCGCAGATCGGCGCTGAACTGGCGCTGAGCCACACCAGCTCGTTGTCCGGCTCCGACGCCCTGTACGACAGCCTGTTCCAACGCTTGGGTGTAATCCGCGTCAGCGGCCCGGTGAGCTTTGTCGAAACGCTCAAGGCAGCCGCTTGCGGGCGCTTGCCCGCAGACGGCGAACTCATCGCGCTGGCCTGTTCAGGTGGCGATGCTGGCCTGATCGCCGACTATGCCGAACGCAACCAACTGCACCTGCCGAAACTTGAACAAGGGCAGGTGACGGCGCTGGCCGAGGTGCTACCGGCATATGCCAACCTGGTCAACCCATTGGATTTCACCACTGCCATCTGGGGCGATGAAGCGGCCTTGCAACGCATGCTCGACAGCACCCTGAGCGGCGCAGCGGGTGCGGCCATGCTGGTGCTGGACTACCCGGCGGCGTTCACCGGTGAACGCAAGGAGTGCGACCTGCTGCTGGGGCTGTACAGCGATGCCCTCGAACGCCACGGCAAAATCGGTTTCGTCACCTCGGCATTCCCCGAACTTTTGCCTGCCAGCGCGCGCGAGCGCCTGCATGCACGGGGCATTGCGGCCCTGCAGGGCGTGGAAGATGGCCTGGCGGCCTGGGGCCGCATCGTCGCCTACCAACGCAACCGCCAGCGTTTGCTGGAGCAGGGCGAGGCCGCACGCATGCCGTTGTGCCCGCAGGCCCTTGCGGGCGAAAGCCGGCTGCTGGACGAATGGCAATCCAAGCAAGCCCTGCGCGCCTTCGGTTTGCCCGTGCCAGCGGGTGTGCTGAGTACACCCGAGCGTGCCGTGGCAGACGCTGCCGGCGTGGGGTACCCGCTGGTACTCAAGGCGGTCAGCGCACAGCTACCGCACAAGACCGAGGCCGGTGCGGTGGCGCTGAACCTGCGCGATGCCGCTGCCCTGGACGCCGCACTGGTGCAGATGCGCCAGCGCATCGCTGCCTACGCCCCGCAGGTCGCGTTTGATCAGGTGTTGCTCGAACCCATGGCCGAGGCGCCCTTGGCCGAGTTGATTGTCGGCATCAAGCGTGAACCCGACTTTGCCCTTGCCCTGGTAATCGGCGCCGGCGGCGTGCTGGTCGAACTGCTCAAGGACAGTGCCAGCCTGTTGCTGCCTACCACCGACAGCGCCATCCGCACCGCACTGCTGAACCTGCGCAGTGCCACCCTGCTGCAAGGCTTCCGTGGCCGCCCGGCCGCCGATCTCGACGCCTTGGTCGCGGCCATTCGTGCAGTGGCTGACTACGCCTGTGAGAACGCCGGGCAACTGCTTGAGCTGGATGTGAACCCATTGATGGTCGGTGCCCACGGCACCACCGCGGTCGATGCGCTGATCCGCCTCGGCCAGGCCCAAGGAGAACGACATGAATGAGCTGACCCTGACCGCCGGCCAGGCACTGGTGCGCCTGCTGGCCAACTACGGCGTACAGACCGTGTTCGGCATCCCTGGGGTGCACACCCTGGAGCTGTACCGAGGCTTGCCGGGCAGTGGCATCCGCCACGTGCTGACCCGTCACGAGCAGGGCGCCGGTTTCATGGCTGACGGCTATGCGCGGGTGAGCGGCAAGCCGGGGGTGTGCTTCGTCATCACCGGCCCGGGTGTGACCAACGCCGCCACCGCCATCGGTCAAGCCTATGCCGACTCGGTGCCAATGCTGGTGATTTCGAGCGTCAACCACACCGCCAGCCTGGGCAAGGGCTGGGGTTGCCTGCATGAAACCCAGGACCAGCGTGCCATGACTGCGCCGATCACCGCGTTTTCGGCTGTGGCCTTGCGCGGCGACGACCTGCCCGAATTGATCGCCCGCGCCTGGGCTGTGTTCGACAGCGAACGGCCACGCCCGGTGCATATCTCGGTGCCGCTGGACGTGCTGGCGGCGCGCGTCAGCCGTGACTGGAGCGATGAGGTGGTGCGCCGCCCTGCGCGTGGCCAGCCGTGCCGCGAAACCCTCGACCAGGCTGCCCTGAAACTGGCCACGGCCAAGCGGCCCATGATCATCGCCGGTGGCGGTGCGTTGCACGCGGCCGAGCAGTTGGCGCAGTTGAGCGCCCGGCTGGCGGCACCGGTGTTCACCAGCGTGGCCGGCAAGGGCCTGCTGCCACCGCAGGCTCCCCTGAATGCGGGGGCCAGCCTGTGCGTGGAACCTGGCTGGCAGTTGATCAGCCAGGCCGATGTGGTGCTGGCGGTAGGCACCGAGATGGCCGACACCGACTTCTGGCGCGAACGCTTGCCGATCACGGGCGAATTGCTGCGGGTGGACATCGACCCGCGCAAGTTCAACGATTTCTATCCCTGTGCCATTGCCCTGCTGGGAGACGCCCGGCAAACCCTGGCCGGCTTGCTGGAGCACCTGCCAGCACTCCAGCGCGACCCTGCCCAGGCCAGCGAGGCGGTAGCCAACCTGCGCCAGGCCATCCGCAATGGGCATGCACCGTTGCAGGCGACCCACCAGGCCATTCTGGACCGCATTGCCGCCGTACTACCCGACAATGCCTTCATCAGCAGTGACATGACCCAGCTGGCCTACACCGGCAATTACGCCTTCGCCAGCCGGGCGCCACGCAGCTGGCTGCACCCCACCGGCTACGGCACCCTCGGCTATGGCCTGCCAGCCGGCATCGGCGGCATGTTCGCCACCGACCACCGCCCCGGCCTGGTGCTGGTGGGCGACGGCGGCTTCCTCTACACCGCCCAGGAGCTGGCCACGGCGGTCGAAGAACTGCAGCGGCCGTTGGTGGTGTTGCTGTGGAACAATGACGCCCTTGGCCAGATCCGCGACGATATGCTCGGCCTGGATATCGAGCCGGTCGGCGTGCTGCCACGCAACCCGGACTTCATCGGCCTGGCCCGCGCCTTCGGTTGCACAGTGCACCAGCCACGCGACCTGGACGCGCTGCAGGCCGACCTGGCCAGTGGCTTCGCCACCCCAGGCGTGACCTTCATCGAACTCAAACACACCTGCGTCTGCTAAGGCGCGCACAACGACAAGAACCAGAGTGAACACCATGCCATTTCGCCGCACCCTTCTGGCCGCATCCCTGGCCCTGCTGATCACTGGCCAGGCCCCCCTGTATGCCGCACCGCCGTTGTCGATGGACAACGGCACCAACGCCCTGACCGTGCAGAACAGCAACGCCTGGGTCGAAGTCAGCGCCAGCGCCCTGCAACACAACATCCGCACCTTGCAGGCCGAGCTGGCCGGCAAGTCCAAACTGTGCGCCGTGCTCAAGGCTGATGCCTATGGCCACGGCATCGGCCTGGTGATGCCGTCGATCATCGCCCAGGGCGTGCCCTGCGTGGCGGTAGCCAGCAACGAGGAAGCCCGCGTGGTCCGCGCCAGTGGTTTCACCGGGCAACTGGTGCGGGTGCGCCTGGCCAGCCTCAGCGAGCTGGAAGATGCCTTGCAGTACGACATGGAAGAACTGGTCGGTAGCGCCGAGTTCGCCCGCCAGGTTGACGCCATCGCCGCGCGCCATGGCAAGACCTTGCGTATCCATATGGCACTCAACTCCAGCGGTATGAGCCGCAATGGGGTGGAAATGGGCAGCTGGTCCGGCCGTGGCGAAGCGCTGCAGATCACCGACCAGAAACACCTCGAGCTGGTTGCGTTGATGACCCACTTCGCCGTCGAAGACAAGGACGATGTGCGCAAGGGCCTGGCGGCATTCAATGAGCAGACCGATTGGCTGATCAAGCACGCCAAGCTCGACCGCAGCAAGCTCACCCTGCATGCGGCCAACTCGTTCGCCACCCTGGAAGTGCCGGAGGCGCGCCTGGACATGGTGCGCACCGGTGGCGCGCTGTTCGGCGATACCGTGCCGGAGCGTACCGAGTACAAACGCGCCATGCAGTTCAAGTCGCACGTGGCGGCGGTGCACAGCTACCCGGCCGGCAACACCGTCGGCTATGACCGCACGTTTACCCTGACCCGTGACTCGCGCCTGGCCAACATCACGGTCGGGTACTCCGATGGCTACCGCCGGGTGTTCACCAACAAGGGCCATGTGCTGATCAACGGCCACCGTGTGCCGGTGGTGGGCAAGGTGTCGATGAACACGCTGATGGTGGATGTCACCGACTTCCCCGACGTGAAGGGTGGCAACGAAGTGGTGCTGTTCGGCAAACAGGCCGGGGGCGAAATCACCCAGGCCGAGATGGAAGAAATCAACGGCGCGCTGCTGGCCGATCTGTACACCGTGTGGGGCAGTTCCAACCCGAAGATTCTCGTCGACTGAAACCGCTATTGAAGGGAGATTGCCATGCGCTACGCCAAGCTCACTCAACGCATCGCCGGCGACGGGGCCGCGGCCTGGGACATCCACTACCGCGCCCTGGCGCTGCAGGCCGAGGGCAAGGATATCCTGCTGCTATCGGTGGGTGACCCAGACTTCGACACCCCCGCGCCGATCGTCGAGGCGGCCATCGACAGCCTGCGGGCCGGCCACACCCATTACGCCGATGTGCGCGGCAAGCTGGCCCTGCGCCAGGCCATCGCCAACCGCCACCGGCAACGCAGCGGCCAGGCGGTAAGCGCCGATCAGGTGACGGTGCTGGCGGGGGCCCAGTGCGCGCTGTACTGCGTGGCCCAATGCGTGCTCGAAGCAGGCGACGAGGTGATCGTCGCCGAACCGATGTATGTCACCTACGAGGCGGTGTTCGGGGCTTGTGGTGCCAAGGTGGTGCCGGTGCCGGTCAAGCCGGAGAACGGCTTTCGCGTGTGCCCGCGTGACGTTGCCGAGCGTATTACCCCGCGCACCCGCGCGCTGGCCCTGAACAGCCCGCACAACCCGTCGGGGGCGAGCTTGCCGCGTGCCACCTGGGAGGCATTGGCCGAGCTGTGCATCGCCCATGACCTTTGGCTGATTTCTGACGAGGTGTACAGCGAGCTGCTGTATGAAGGCGAGCATGTCAGCCCCGCCAGCCTGCCGGGCATGGCCGAGCGCACCGCGACCCTGAACAGCCTGTCGAAGTCGCATGCCATGACCGGCTGGCGCATGGGCTGGGTAGTCGGTTCGGCCGAGCTGGCCACGCACCTGGAAAACCTCGCCCTGTGCATGCTGTACGGCTCGCCGGACTTTATCCAGGATGCCGCCGTGGTGGCGCTGGAACAGCAACTGCCCGAGCTGGATGCCATGCGTGAGGCCTACCGCCAGCGCCGCGACCTGGTGTGCGAGCAGTTGGCAGGCCGCCCTGGTATCAAGGCGCTCAAGCCCGACGGCGGCATGTTCGTGATGGTCGATATCCGCGATACCGGCCTCAGCGCCCAGGCCTTCGCCGACCGCCTGCTGGACAGCCAGGGCGTGTCGGTGCTGGCGGGTGAGGCCTTTGGCCCCAGCGCCGCCGGGCACATTCGCCTGGGCCTGGTGCTCGGCAGCGAGGCGTTGGCCGACGCCTGCCAGCGCATTGCCCGCTGTGCTGGCGAACTGATGCAGGAGCAGGCCGATGCGTGAGTATGCGCGGCTTTATATCGACGGCGCCTGGCAGGTGCCGAGCGGGCAGGGCGTGGCCGAGGTGATCGACCCGGCCAGTGAGCAGGCCATCGGCCGTGTACCGCTGGGCGACGAGGCCGATGTCGAGCGGGCGGTGATGGCGGCGCGACGGGCCTTCGATAGCTGGTCGCGCACGCCGTCCAATGTGCGCGCAGGGTATATCCGGGCATTGACCACGCAGTTGAAAAACCATGCGGCGGAAATGGCAGCGGTCATCACCGATGAGCTGGGCATGCCGGTGCAGTGGTGCCAGGCGGTGCAGGTCGAAGGCCCGATTGCCGGGCTGGCGCAGTACGCCGAGCTGGCCGGGCTGATGGATGAAGTGCGTGAAGTCGGCAACTCGCTGGTGTACCGCGAAGCCGTTGGCGTATGCGCATTCATCAACCCTTGGAACTACCCGCTGCACCAGATGATCGGCAAGCTGGCGCCAGCCTTGGCTGCAGGTTGCACAGTGGTGGTCAAACCTAGCCAGGAAACGCCGTTGCACGCGTTTTTGCTGGCTGAAATGGTCGATGCCATCGGCTTGCCGGCCGGGGTGTTCAACCTGGTCAGTGGCCCCGGGGCCAAGGTCGGCGAGGCGCTGGCCCGACACCCACAGGTGGACATGGTGTCGTTCACCGGCTCCACCGGCGCCGGGGTGCGGGTGGCGCAAGCGGCCGCGCCGACGGTGAAGCGTGTGTGCCTGGAGCTGGGCGGCAAGTCGCCGCTGCTGATCACCGCCGACGCCGACTTGCATGCTGCGGTGCGCCATGGCGTGCAGGACGTGATGATCAACTCGGGGCAGACCTGCACGGCGCTGACCCGCATGCTGTTGCCGGCCAGCCGCTATGCCGAGGCACTGGACATTGCCGAGGCCGAAACCCGTGCACTGGTCATGGGCGACCCGCGTGACCCGGCCAGCTTCCTCGGGCCGATGTGTTCGGCAGGCCAGCGGCGTACCGTGCTCGACTACATTCGCGCAGGCCAGGAGGAGGGCGCGCGCTTGGTGTGCGGCGGTGATTACGGCGGCTTCGAGCGCGGGTTCTACGTGGCGCCGACGTTGTTCGCCGACGTCGACAACCGCATGCGCATTACCCAGGAAGAAATCTTTGGCCCGGTACTGTGCCTGATCCCTTATGCCAACGAGGCCCAGGCGCTTGCGCTGGCAAATGATTCGTCGTTCGGCCTGTCCAGCGCGGTGTGGGCCGGCAACCGCGAGCGGGGCCTTGCCCTGGCGCGGCAGATACGTGCCGGGCAGTGCTTCATCAACGGAGGCGGGTTCAACTACCAGGCACCGTTCGGTGGCTACAAGCAGTCGGGCAACGGCCGCGAGTGGGGCGAGGAGGGCCTGGCGGAGTTCGTCGAGGTCAAAGCGGTGCAGTGCTGAGCCCCTGCGGCAAGACAACCAGTTTTGTATGAGGAGAGTGTTTGTGAATGTACTGATCGTCCATGCTCACCCCGAGCCGCAATCGTTCACCGCAGCCCTGCGTGACCAGGCCGTGGAAACCTTTCGCGCCCAGGGCCACCAGGTGCAGGTCAGCGACCTGTACGCCATGGGCTGGAACCCGGTGGCCAGTGCCGATGACTTTACCCAGCGTGAGAACCCTGAATACCTGGTGTATGCGCTGGAGCAGCGCCAGGGCGTGAAGCGCGGCGGCATTGCCGCAGATATCCAGCAGGAACTGGACAAGCTGTTGTGGGCCGACTTGCTGGTGCTGAACTTCCCGATTTTCTGGTTCTCGGCACCGGCCATGCTCAAGGGCTGGATCGACCGGGTGCTGGTGTCGGGGGTGTGCTATGGCGGCAAGCGCTTCTACGACCAAGGTGGGTTGGCCGGCAAGAAGGCGCTGGTGACCGTGACCCTGGGTGGGCGCGAGCACATGTTTGGCGAGGGGGCGATTCATGGCCCGCTGGAGGACATGCTGCGGCCGATTCTGCGGGGCACGCTGGCCTATGTCGGGTTCGAGGTGCTGCCGCCGTTCGTGGCCTGGCATGTGCCGTATATCAGCGATGAGGCGCGGCAGGATTTTCTACAGCAGTACCGGCAGCGCCTGGAGCAACTGTCGGACGACCAGCCATTGGTGTTCCCGCGCCTGGCACAGTTCGATGAGGCGTTATACCCACTCCCTTGAGCCGTGCGCGGTTTCTCGTATGAGCGGCACGATGCCGCTCCTACAAAAAAGCGCGCACGCAGCTAGGCACTAAAAGCGACCACCCACACATTCGGGGTATGTCCCCCCTCGGCAAATCCCACGATAGTGAACCCATCGGCTCGATTCCGGAGCATTCACACGATGGAGTTGCCATGCGCAAGGTACTGAAGGTGATTGGTGGTCTGCTGCTGGCGTCTGGCGCCAGCCTGGCCCAGGCGGCAGAGGTGGACAGCGCCAATACGTTACGGTTGTACAACTGGACCGACTACATCGGCGAAACCACCCTGGCCGACTTCGAGAAGGCCACCGGCATCAAGGTCATCTACGACACCTTCGACGGCTACGAAACGGTACAGACCAAACTGCTCACCGGCCGCTCCGGTTATGACCTGGTCATGCTCAACGCCTCCCTCGTTCCCCCGCTGATCAGTGCCGGGGTATTCCAGGCGCTGGACAAGCAGCAACTGCCCAGCTGGCACAACCTCGACCAACAGGTGGTCGACAACCTGCAGGGCTACGACCCGGGCCTTAAGTACTCGGCGCCCTACACCTGGGGCAGCTCGGGGGTCACCTACAACGTCGACAAGATCAAGGCGCGCATGCCCGACGCACCGATCGGCTCGCTGGCCATGCTGTTCGACCCCAAGATCGTCTCGCGCTTTGCCGACTGCGGCGTCACCCTGATGGACGCACCCACCGAAGTGATCCCGCTGGCCCTGCAGTACCTGGGCAAGGACCCGCGCAGCGCGTCGCCGGCTGACCTCAAGGCGGCCGAACAGCTGCTGCTGGGCATCCGCCCGTACATTCGCAAGTTCGACTCGGTGAATTATCTCACCAGCCTGCCCAATGGCGATGTCTGCCTGGCGCTGACCTGGTCCGGTGACTACGCCACCGCCCAGGCTCGCGCGGTGGAAGCGAAGAAGGACATCAAACTGTCGTTCTTCATCCCCCAGGAAGGTTCGCTGATCTGGTTCGACAACCTGTACATCCCCAAGGATGCACCGCACGCGGCCAACGCCCACCGCTTCATCGAGTTCTTGCTGCAGCCGCAGACCATGGCCAAGGTCACCGACTACATCCACTACGCCAACAGCAACGCCGCCGCGACCGCGCTGGTGCGTGATGACATCCGCCAGGACCCGGCCATCTACCCGGACGCGTCAACCCGTGAACGCCTGTTCGCGCAGAAAACCCAGAGCCCGAAGGACATGCGTGCCATCACCCGGGTCTGGAGCACGGTCAAGACCGGTTTCTGAACACTGCCCAACGATTCCCGCCAAGGAGCTGCCCATGGCCACCCCAAGCAAAGCATTCGTCATTGCCCACGACCCGCTGGTCGAAGCCGACAAGGCCCACTACATGCACGGCTACCATGTGTTCGATGAGCACCGCGCGCAAGGTGCGTTGAACATCGTCGCCGGCGAGGGCGCGTACATTCGTGACG